>JAIYDT010000484.1 GCA_027487355.1 Verrucomicrobiaceae bacterium | reverse complement strand
GAGGCGGACTTCAGGTTCAACGGGAAGATCGACTCCGGGTTCTTCCTCCGTTCCGATGTTGACCAGATCCAGATCGGCATTTCCGGCTCGCTCAAGAGGGACATGACCTGCTCGCCCTACATCGCCAAGACCGGCAAGTATCCGGTCGAGGCAAAAGGCATCAAGGAAGCCCTCAAGGACGGCGACTGGAACCACGTCAAGATCACGGCGATCGGCAACGTTTACACCATCGAGCTGAATGGCGCGAAGGTCTTGGAATACACCTCTGAAACAGCGGTCCCCGAAGGCCCGATCGGCCTCCAGGTTCATCCCGGCGTGGACATGACAATCGAGTTCCGCTCGCTCAACGTGATTCCCGTTGCGAAGTGACCTTGGATCTGAAGTCGAGAACCAAGAGGGGCGTGGGCGGCCCGCCCGCAGCAGTTCTTTCTCACGGTCGTGCCGCCCTTGCCCCTCTTGGGCTCTCTCTGCCGTGAAGATGAGAAATCGGCTGGAAGGCAAGGAGCCTGCCGCAGTCCAAGGGTGAAGTTCTGGAGAATCCCCCAAACTCCGAACCTTGATTTCAAGGCAGACTTCGGGTAACCCTTCGCCATGGACGATCCCAGAATCACCATCAATCCGCTGCAATGCGGTGGACGTCCGTGCATTCGCGGCATGGGGATACGGGTCGTCGATGTTCTGGATCTGCTTTCGAATGGCCTGTCGGTTCCCCAGATTCTGGAAGAACTGCCGGATCTGGTGGAGGAGGATGTCAGCGCTGCCATCCGGTATGCCCGTGAGCGCATCGACCATCCAGTTGTGGCGGCTTGAGCGCTCCTGATAAAGACCGCTTGGCGTTTTTGCCTTGTACAGCCATTCCCAATCACTGCTCCCGTGCGTCCGAAGATTCTCCTCCTGCTTCTAGTCGCTGTCTCGCTCGCAGGCTGGGGCTCGTTTCACTACTTGAAGACGGGTGGAAGCCCAGGAGTGCAGTCTCAGCCGATAAGCGAGATTAGCGTTGCTCCAACTGCCTCCCAGCAAGCCCGCCAGCGCCTGACAGAGGTTATTGAGGGGAAGCGGAAGCCTCCTAGACTGGGTGGTAAGGATTGGGAAAGGTATTACACGCTGACCCAGAAATGGATTGGCTCCTTGTCTCGATCAGACTGCGTCGCTTTGATCGATCTCGCTGAGATTGATCAAAGCGACGTGTTGCGTCAGGAGCTGTATCACCGCTTCGGTGAACTCGATCCCCAAGATGCCTTGCTCCGGATTTCGAAGTGCTTGGAGAGTGATGGCATGAAGAACTATCTCACCACGAGCATGCTGCATGGCTGGGGAAAAAGTCAGCCAGATAAGGCATGGAATTACTTGATGGGCTTTAATGAGGAAGATGGTTACAGTAAACTGAGTAATGGCGGGACCCCCGAATCCGCCGCTCGGGAAATCATGGAAGCCTGGGCGAACAAGGATGCGGCGTCAGCTTATGCGAGCCTCTTGAAAGCCCCGCGCGCACTTTTCATGCATGCTTCTTGCGGCTACTACTATGGGCTTTCGGATTCGGTGAACTTTGAGTTTGAGTCTCGTCAGTTGGAAGCATTGCTAGATCCGGTTAGTGCGCCCAAGAATCTATCCTCTGGATGGTTTTCACCGGACGATCCTCCGGAGCGTCGACTTCCGATTGCGCTGGGAACCAAGTGGGCGAATCACGACCCCGAAGCTGCGATGGCCTGGTGGCTCAAGGTCGACGAGGACGTGGAGAGTTGGACTGACAAGGAGGAGTGGAGGGCCTATCGGACGGCTCAGTTCGTCAATGAATGGGCGGGAGTCTATGTCGAACAAAGTCCAGAGCGCGCATTGGAGTGGATCAATTCACATCCAGAACTGCTTCAACAATTCCATTTTCAAGAAGTGGCGTTGCCAGCTTTCGCCAGATGGCTTCCGGAGAAAGCGATTGATCTGATTCGACTAATCGCACTCCCGGAGAGGCAGGCAGCACAACTTCATCGACTAACTCGTGCGCCAGTCTTTAGCGGTGCTGATCAGTATCGTCGGCAGGAGCCTTCAGCGATCCTTCCTCCCGATCTCGTTGAGCGTTCATTGGGGAAATTCACCTTTACCGAAGAGGAGGGGAGAATGGTCGCAGAGGCCATCAAAGCACGTCGCGAGTATGAGGCGAACCAGCCAGTGCTTTCTCCCTCGGGGTGGTAGCAGCTGACTCCCTCTTCAATTGTTAGATGCACAGAGTGCTGAGGGATGAGGATCGGTGTAATCAGGGATCCAGCCCACCCAGAAACTCGTCCGCAGTGCGGCGGTGCTGCTCCTGTTTTTCCGGGCTCATTTTTTCCCAGGTCCGGGCCATCATGGAGAGGCGTGGGTTTTTCAGGAAGAAGTCGCGGTGGTCGGCGATGAAGATCCAGAACAAGGCGTCCCAGACGGCACACCAGTCGCCCTTCGGCTCATCGGACATCTTGCGGACGTAGTTCGAGCCGGAGAGATAGGGCTTGGTGGTGAAGGTGCCGCCGTCGGCGAACTGAGACATGCCATAGACGTTCGGGACCATGACCCAGTCGTAGGCATCGACGAAAAGCTCCATGAACCAGCGGTAAACGTCGTCAGGGTGGATCCTGCAGAGCAGCATGAAACCGCCGAGGATCATCAGGCGCTCGATGTGGTGGCACCAGCCTTCGTCGAGGAGTTGGCGGATCACCCGATCCACTGGAGGAATGCCGGTGGTGGCGGTGTAGAAGCCCTTCGGCATTGGGCGGGTGAAGTTCCAGAAGTTGCCGTTGCGGATCGTCACACCACGATGCCGGTAGAGCCCGTGCATGAACTCGCGCCAGCCGATGACCTGGCGGATGAAGCCCTCCAGCGAGTTCATCGGCACCTGATGGCGCAGCGCGTGCGACAGGGCACCATCGACCACCTCCTGCGGATCGAGCAGGCCAATGTTGAGCATCGGCGTGATGGCGGAGTGGAAGAGGAAGGCCTGTCGCGTGGTGATCGCGTCCTCGTAGTCCCCGAAGGCGTGGAAGCGCTCGTCGAGAAAGCGTTGATACCACTCGCGTGCGGCGGCGCGGGTGACCGGCCAGCGGAAGTTTTCCAGCCTGCAGGGGTTTTCCGGGAATCTACTGGAAACGTAGTGGATGGCCTCGCGGACAAACTCGTCAGGAACGGCGCACGGTTCCTCGGGGAGGGGAAGTCCGGCCGGCAGTCGCTCGCGGTTCTCAGTGTCGAAAGACCACTTTCCGCCGATCGGAGAACCATCGTCCTCCAGCAGGATGCCGAGCCGCTTGCGCTGGATCTCGTAAAAGCGCGCCATCGAGGACTTCTTCGGACCAGCGCAGGATTTCTCCAGCACCGGAGCAGGCGTGAGGAAGTTCGGGGACGGATGGATGACGAGCGTGATCCCGTGTTTCGAGGCATAGCGGCGGATTCGTCGCTCAAGCAAGTCATCGGCGGGATCTGCGAGATGAAGGATGCGCGGAGCGGATTTGAACTGTTCCTCTAACAGATCCACGCTGTCGGAGTCGGATCCGGACGGAACGTCGACAACAGTCACCTGATGACCCGCAGCGGAAAGCTCGGCCGCGTAAGCCTGCATCGTGGCGCGGTGCAGCACGAGCTTCTGCACGTGCATGGCCAGAGGCCAATGGCGGTCGTTTCCAAAGAACAGCGGATCCTCGATCACAACAATCGGCCGACCCTTTGCAACCCCGGGATGCCGCTCGAAGAGCTGGTGCGGGTAGATGAGGGTGAACTCGGTCGCGCTCATGGAAGTCGCGTCGGCGGGCGATCGGGCTTCGCGTAGGAAAGGCGGCCGAGCGGGGTGAGCCCGAAGTAGGTGTCGAGCGCGGTCGAAGCCACGGTTTCCAGGCCGAGGAGGTCGATGGAACCATCTTCTGCGATGGCGGTTTCCTCGATCTGGATCAGCACCACTTTTCCGAGGATCAGCGTCGTGCCATTGAGCGGAATGTCGATGCGTTCGACGAGTTCCATCCCGAGCCTGAACCTCGACTCCGCCACGAAGGGGGCGTGGAAGCCTTCCTCGAAATGCTCGGTCAATCCGGTGGCGGCGAACTCGGAGGTCTCGCGCGGAAAGCGTGCCGAACAATGATGGCCGGCCATGACGATATCGGGATGGAGATGGTTGATCGTCCAAACGCCGGTGGCTTCGAGATTTGAAAGCGTGTGGCGCTCGGCGACATCGGGTCGGCTGACCATGCCGAGGATCAGCGGATTCGAGCCGAAGTGGACGATGCTGGAAAAGGGCGCGAGGTTGGTGAGGCCATCCGCTGAGCAGGTGCCGATGAGGGCAACCGGCTTGGCACCGGGCAGGCTGGTGGCGAATTGGACGCGGGTCAGCTTGTCCATTGCGGCGATGTCGGCGGCGGTGATCGTTTTCATGAAAAGAGCCGGAGTGAGGAAAGACCGCCGTCGGGATGGAGGATCTGTCCGCTGAAGCCGCGCGAGGCGTTGGAGAGAAGGAAGCCAACGATGGCGGCGAGTTCATCGGGATCGCCGATCCGTTGCAGCGGATGGCGCTTGGCGGCGGCTTCGCGTTTCGGGTCGCTGTTGAGGAGCGTGGAGGCCAGCGGGGTGTCTGTTAGAGTTGGGGCGATCGCATTGACGCGGATCTTCGGCGCGAATTCGGCGGCAAGCGAGCGGGTGAGTCCCTCGACGGCTCCTTTCGCCGCGGCGATCGAGGCATGGAAGGGCATGCCTTGGGCGACCGCGACGGTCGAGAAGAGCACGATCGAGGCGGAGGGCGAGGCTTTCAGCGCGGGCAGGGCGGCCTGAATGGCGTTGACGGCGCCGAGGCAGTTGACCTGGAAATCGCGCAGGAAATCCTCGGCTGTTAGACGGTGGAAGGGCTTCAGGGAAATGGTGCCCGGGAGATAGACCAGAGAGTCGATCACAGGGGGAAGCTCAAGTGCGATGGGCTCCAGGGCATCGAAGGGCTGCACGGAGATTCCGAGCTGGGCAAGTGGGCCGGGGGTGCGGGCGGCGGCGATGACCTGGTCGCCGCGCTCCAGCAACAGCCGGGCCGTGGCGAGCCCGATCCCTGAGTTCCCGCCGATGAGAAGGGTGGTGCGCGACATGCCGCAAGGTGTACGGACCGGCACTTTCGTCAAGGTGCGGAGGGACGAAACCCTCGATGGATGGATTTCGCCGTGGCCCCCGCCCTTGTTTTCATCAGGCAAACATCCCACGCGCTGCCAGGTGGGCGAGCCAGCCGTGAAAATCGAGGTTCGGCATGACCGAGGACGAAAGCGCGGCGAGTTCCTCAATCGAACGGCTGCCGTCCATGGCCTTCGCGATCTGCCGTCGACCCTCGTCGTGTGTGCAGGGGGCGTGATAAACATCGACCAGTGGCTTCTGATTTTTCGCAGCCAGCAACCTCAGTGCCCCGAGATTTGGCCTGGGGGGCACGGCGGACTCGAACCTGACGGGTTCGTAGCGCAGCTGGATCAGGTTCTGGCGGGCCGAGTCCATGACCATCCGGGCGATCACGGGCAGGCTGTTGGTTGGGTCGAACTGGTCCCCGAGCCGCTCGGCCATGATCTCAAGGATTTCCTGCATCGGGACCGATTGCGGGCTGGTGTCGGCGAGTGCGGAAAAGAACGCGAGGGCGAATGGATGCTCGAAGTTGACCAATTCATTGCCTGAAGAATCGATCAGTCGCGTGCCTTCCAGCCGGTGGGCGCAGCGCACGGAGAAATGCAGGGCCGTGGCGGAAGTGATGCGCGTTTGCACGGGGGCGTCCGCGCGACAGAGCAGGGAACTCCGGAAGGTGCGATTCGTCAGCACATCGATCGCCTGTTGGAGCGCGAGCGGGTCCGAGGCCAGGGGCTGGAGCGATTCCTCCGCGCCGGGGGCGAGAGAGGGCGGGAAGTTGTCCTGAAGGCAGCTCTCACCGAGATACTTCAAGCCGCTGCGACCGGCGTGAGCGGCGAACTCCAGGAACGTGCAGGGTTCGTTGATCGGGCCGAAATCGTCGAAGGGAAGCACCGTGGAGCCCTTTCCAAACATGTCATGCAGCACGTCGGTCAGGTATCGGGCATAGGGTGTGTGGGTTCCCGCTGCGGTGGCGAGAAAGGCGAGAATCCGCTCATGATCCGGGCCGATTTCCGCCGCAGCGGGGCGCTGTTCCAAAAGCCGTGTCAATTCCACCACCGACTGGCGCAGTGACCACCCCGGCAGCGTGTTGTAGCTGATTGTGGCGATTCCCTCGTGGGAAAGATTCGCCGCACAGAAATCGAGCAGCGTTTGCCGCATCGGCAGCGGAACCCACGAATAGAAGCCATGCGCGATGATGAAATCGAAGCTGTCGTCTCCCGGATCGTAGTCCCGGAGGTCGCAGGCGTGGAACTCCACATTGCCAAGCCCGGCGAGGTCGGCGGTTGTTCGGGCCTCTTCGATGGCCGCATCCGAGAAATCGATGCCTATGAAACGACTCTCCGGCCAGCGGGCGGCGAGTGGCAGCAGGTTGTGTCCCGAGGCACAGCCGATTTCCAGAATGTTGGCGCAGGAGGGGGTGGGGATGTCCAGCCCCGCCAGCTTGGCGGCCACGGCGGTGACGGCAGGATCGGTGGAAGGATGACTCATCGACGGATAAGCCAGCGATTGATAGAGTTGGTGGACAGCGTCGGACATGGGGAAAGTGAAGATGCGAAATTCTAAATCTGAAATGAGGAATGAAGACTTAGAGCTTCTTGACCCGGATGTTTTCCCACAACGCGCGGTCGCGGCGTTCGGGGAATTTTTCAAGCCATGGGTAGAGGTAGCAGCCGGAAAGCACATCTTCGCCAGCGACCAGGGTCTCGTTCAGGCTAAGTGGCGTGGTCACGCTGCGCAGCATCGGGAAGGACGTTTTCAGGATGTTCCGCGAGTGGGACTGCATGGCGCGGTGGCCTTTTCCGGTGATCAGGTTCGCAGTCAGCAGTCCACCGGGGGCCACGGCCTTCCGCAGGATGGAAAGGTGCTCACTGCTCCAAAGATGAGGCCGGAAGACATCGGTTTTTCCAGCGAGATAGATGTCGTCGATGACCACGTCAAAGCGACGCTTGTTCGACCTCAGCCACTCGTAGGCATCCGCGTAGTGGACCTCGATCCGGTTGGAGTCGAGGTCCATGTGGCGTTGGGCGAGTTCGACGATTCCCTGGTCGATGTCGATGGCGGTGAGTTCGACCTCGGGCAGAAGGTGGCGCAGGATCCGGAAGGCCGTGCCGCCGGCCAGTCCGAGCATCAGGATTGACCGAGGTGGCCCGGCTGGCCTTAGAAGGGCGGCGGCGGCCAGGTTGTCCCAGGCCAGTCCGGTGAGAAGACGCTTCCGGTGCCACCACGCGTGGACAGCACCCTCCACGCGGAATTCGGTTTCCTGGTCCGACTCCCAGACTTCCACCCGTTGGAAGGCGGTCTCGACGGATTTGATACGTGCCATTGGCATTGGCGAGGGTTGAACATCGCGGGGCCGACGTCCAACACGGAACGCCCGGATTTGGCGATGTTCCAGACCGGGGCGGATGGGTCTCATGGGCCGTCGGGAGCGCGGCTGAAAATTTTACGGGAACAAAATCCGGTTTCGGGTATCCTACGGGCATGAAGCGACGTTCGATGCTTTCCCTGTTGCTGCTCCTGCCGACCCTGGCCTCCTGCGAACCCGAAAATCCGATGATCAAGGACGAGACTCCCGCCGCCATGCCGAAAGTTCCTGAAGGTGCCGAAGTCGTCACCCTAGGAGCGGGTTGTTTCTGGTGCATCGAGGCCGCCTTCAAGCAGATCCCGGGCGTGCTTTCCGTGACCTCCGGCTACATGGGAGGCACGGTGAAAAAGCCGACCTATCAGCAGGTTTGCGAGGAAAGCACCGGCCACGCGGAAGTCGTGCAGGTGGTGTTTGACCCGAAGAAAGCCAGCTTCGACACCGTGCTTGGCTGGTTCTGGAAACTGCACGACCCCACCACATTGAACCGCCAGGGCGCGGACCAGGGCACCCAGTATCGCTCGGCGATTTTCTACTCCACGGAGGCCCAGAAGACCGCCGCCGAGGAATCGAAGAAGAAGGCGCAGGCGGATTTCTCCGATCCGATCGTGACCGAGATCACCAAGGCCACCGAGTTCTGGCCGGCGGAAAACTACCACCAGGACTACTATTTCCAGAACAAGAACAAGAACGGCTACTGCCGGATGGTGATCGAGCCGAAGCTGAAGAAGCTCAAGCTGGATCACTAAAGAGGGGGTCAGGGAGAGCTCTCTTCATGGGCTCCACAATTGTGGCGGGCTGGCGTTGCTCGAAGTGGGGGCACTTCGGGCGGGACGTCTTTCCGATTCTAGGTTCATTTGAGCGCCGAATTACCCACTTGGAGTTCCGCAGCGACGATCTCAGGGAAGAGCACCAAAGCCTTGACGATTCGGGCTTTAACACCCGTTCATGGCAATCCCGACAAGGGGACGTTTCCTCAAAACCGGACAAGAATCGTCATGCGGTGACGACGCGGGGGCGAAAAACACGGGGGGAACTCCTGTCTTCGGGGGAGCAGGGTTGAGGGAGAACGGAAGAAAGGGTGGGGGGTGCCCTGACTTCAAATGGACAATACCACACTTCCGGCATTCAGACATCACGAGATCGCGTAATACCTTCAAAATGCCTGAGAACCCCAAAAAGCGCCCCATTTCCTCAATCAAGGAATGTCTCCGCTTGGCGTTCTCTCTCCAACTCCTATGCTCCGGGCGATGTCGAAATACGCGGGAGAAGAAGTGCTGGTGGTGCCTCGGGCTTTGCTGGAGGAAATCGGGATGTTCCAAGGCATCCGGACCGAGGGAATCGAGGCGGCGATGGCCCGTCTGTTAGACCCGGCCAGGCACTTCTTCATGGATCGCGGCCCGGCCGAGGAGGACCCTTCCCACAAGCAGCTGATTCCCTACTGTATTTTCCGTTGCGGCGACCGCATCCTTCACTACACCCGTGGAAAGTCGGGAGGGGAAAGCCGTCTGCATGCAAAAATTTCCGTCGGCGTCGGCGGCCACATCAACCCAGTGGACACTGGCGATGGCCGCACTGGTCCGGAAGCCTACCACGCCGCCGTGGCGCGAGAGATCGAGGAGGAACTCGTGATGAAGGGGACCTACAAGGAAACCATCATCGCCCTGCTGAACGACGAGTCGAATCCGGTCGGACAGGTGCACCTCGGTGTGGTGCATCTGATCGAACTGGAAAACGACGAAGTGACCTCGAATGAGGACGCCTTGTCGGACCTCGGCTTTTCAACGCTCACTGATTTGCGTGGCCCCTTGTTCGAACGGCTGGAGACCTGGTCACAGCACTGCATCGTCCATCTGGCCGGGGCCTGAGCCTTGGAGTGCGG
>JAIYDT010000039.1 GCA_027487355.1 Verrucomicrobiaceae bacterium | reverse complement strand
TGAGCCGGGCGATGCGCAGATGAAGCTTCTCCCTCAACTCTTCCGTGAGGCTCGTGTAGAGGGGGACATTCGCCGCCATCAGCTCAATCCACTCTTGTTTGAATGGCGGCTCCTCCGGCTCGGCGCCGTTGAACAGGTCTTTCAGTTTCTGCCAGATCATCGGTGGTCAGAATGACTGGTTGAAAGTGGCCTTCCAGTCTCGATTTCGTGGAGGATTCGCACCTGCGTGGCCGCACCGTGCCGATGGAGGGAAGAATGTGGTTCGTGGAAGGAACCGCCTGTTGGCAGCACCCTGCAACCGGATCATGCGCGGAAGCCGATGCCAACTCATTCTGGACCGAAAACCCTCCATCATGATGAACGAAGATAAGTCGTCGGTTTGAGTTCACATCTCAATCATCATTCCTTCACGGACTCTTCAACGCGCCGCTGGTCACCTCGATCATGCGCTTCGGATCGAGATGACGGTGGATGGCGGCGTTCACCTCATCGCGGGTGAGGGCCATCAGACGGGTCTGGCTTTCATCCAGCCACTCGGGGGGAAGTCCCTGGAGCACGCAGGTGTGCAGCGCCTCGGCAATGCCGGCGGTGGTGGCGAGCTGCACCCGATGGGAGCCCAGCAGGGCATTGCGGCGGTAGGCGAACTCGCGCTCGTCGAGGCCATCGCGATGCCAGCGTTCGATCTCGCGATGGATCGAGGCCAGCCCGCGATCAATGAACTCCGGAGCGAAGGTTCCGGTGGTGCTCCACAGCCCGGTCTGCTGGTCATCGAGGAACAGACCCGCGGAGATGCCGTAGGTGAGCCCTTCGGTGTCGCGGACCGTGTTGACCAAACGGCTGGTGAAGCCATCGCCAAGGGCTGCGGTGGCCAGTGAGAGTGCGAGGGCATCCTGCTGGGGATAGCGGACCAGGCAAGGCTGGCCTAACAGAACGGTGATGCTTTCCTTGCCCGAGACCGGCAGGGCGATCTTCGCGGCTGGAACGGACTCCGGTGCAGCCGTCGGTTCGGGTGCTGGTTTGCCGCCGCTCCATCCTCCGAAGCAGCGTTCCACCTCGGCCTGGCAGTTCTCAGGCTGTAGGTCGCCGGCGAGCACTAGCACCGCTCCTGTCGGACCGAACCACTGATGGTAGAAGTCGAGCAGGTCCTTGCGCGTGATTTTCTTGAGCTGGGCGATTTCTTCCGTCGCGTCCGGAAGTCGCTCGGCGTGGGGGGCGGGGAAGATCGTGCGATTGAGCGCGAGCGTCGCAAGCCACTGTGGATCATTGCGGCCGAGGCGGGCTTCGGAAATCAGCTTGTCGCGGGTCGCGGAAAGCTCGTCCTCGGGCAAGGACGGCTGGCGGAGCTGTTCGGCGAGGATAGATAGCAGCTTTGGCAACTCGGTGGAGAGACAGCTTCCGGTGAAATGAAGGTGACCGCTGTCAGCCGCGAACTCCAGGGTGATCCCTGCTTCATCCATCAGGCGGCCGATTTCAACTCCGTCATGGACGGACGTGCCGAGCTGGATCATTTCCGTGACAAGAGAGGCCAGTGGCAGATTGGCGGGAGTGCCAAGGGGCAGCGAGCCGGAAAGATGCACGATGTCAGGGGAGCCGCCCGGGCAGACCAACAGGTCGAGCCCCGCCGTGCGCGTGCGGCTGACCCGCGGTGCGATCCTGGCCTCATTCACCTTTGCAGGCGGAAGCTCGGGAAGGATCAGTTTGGTGGGCTCGTCGGATCTGGGTGTGGCCTCGGCGACGACTGGCACTGGCTCGCTGGGCGTGGCCTTGGGATCGGAGATATACCATCCGATGGTCCTGCTGTCCTCGATCAACCAGCGCTTCGCCGCCGCTCGCACGGTCGAGGCGGTGACCTGCCGGATGGCCTTTTCTCTCGACTGATAGAGCGACCAATCACCGGTCTCGATCGAGAGACTCAGCGTTTCCGCCAGTGCAGCGGAGCCATCACGCGCAAAGGCCGCCTGGGCGGAGAGACGGGCGATCGAGGTCTTCACTTCATCCTCCTCGACTCCCTTCTGAATGATATCATCAAGAATCTGCAGAATGCCATCTTCCACGTCCTCATGCGGGGTGTCCTCCGCGATTTCCGCCGAAATGATCAGCAACGAGGGATCAAGGGTGGACTCGGCGGAGGCCGTGACGTCGAGAGTGAGGCCGGCGTCGGTCAATTGGTCATAAAAGCGGCAGTTCTGACCATCCGCCAGCAGGTCGCACAACACCAGAAGGGAGGCATGATCCGGATGAAGGGCGGGCGGGGATTTGTGGGCGATCGCGACGAAATTCGCATCTCCCGGGCGCTTCATGGTGAAGCGACGCAAGCCGGTCTGGGGTGGCTCGACGGTGTAGACCTTCGGCACCGGTTTCGGAGCGCGGGGGATCGGACCGAAGCGGCGCTTGATTTCAGCCAGCACGCGGTCGGTATCGCCGACGGCTCCACTGACCGTGACCGTTGCCTGGTCGGGCCAGTAGTAGGTTTCGTAGAACTCGCGAAGTTTCTGCATGGGCACGTTCTCGATGTCGCTGCGCCAGCCGATGACGCTGTGGCGATACGGATGGGCCTGAAAGGCGGTGGCCCAGATCTCGCGGTCCATCGCCGTGGCCGGGTCGTCCTCGCCACGATCGTATTCATCCCAGACCACCGACATTTCCGGCCGGAGATCCTCCTCGCGCAGCCGCAGGTTCCGCATGCGGTCCGCGTCCAGTTCGATGATCAGCGGCAGATGCTCCGGGGAAAGCGTGGTGATGTAGTTGGTGCTGTCGAGTCCGGTGGTGGCGTTGGTCTCCGCGCCGATGCCTTCCAGCAGTTGGTCGATGCCATTGCCCGCCTGCTTGTTGTGGGCGGCGGTGCCCTTGAACATCAGATGCTCGAGGAGATGTGTCGCGCCGCTGGTGCCATAACTCTCATTGCGAGAACCGACCTGGTAGGTCACGGAAAAGGTTGCGGCCTCAGCTTCTTTGATCGGAGCGAGAAGGATCGTCAGGCCGTTCGATTCCAGACGATATTCCGTAACGCCGCCGGAGGATTTCACCTGACGGATGCCATCGATCTCCCCTCCGGCGGAAAAGCTGGCGGAGACAAACAGGGCGATGGAAAGCAGGCGTCTTGGGGAGTGCATGACTACGCGGAGATGTGGGAAACAGGCATTCCATTTCGACCGGTGCCCGATCCTCATGAGCAGGTAACTAGCCTGCATGATGGATTGCAGCGAGTTCCATTTCATGGCCGCAGCGCGATCCCTCCGCAGGCCCGGCAAGGACCCGGCTCATGGATGGAGGGTCGAGTCGTCCGGTTCGCTGCCGGAGAGTTTGAATCGATAGGGCCATTGCTCCTCAGGCTCCTTCTTCGAGCGACCACGAATCCAGTGCTCGGTCGGTGCGCCCATCACGACCATCCAAAGGAACCGGGTGCCCTCCGGAACCTTGAAAGTGGCGGTGCCGTCGGGCTTTGAAAAGATGCCGCCATAGACCCGGGAGCCGTCCTGCTTGTGGGCCAGAAAGCCATAGCGCCAACCGGCCTTTTCGGCTTTCACCTGACTGGATCCGTCCGATGTGGCGAGACCTTTGAACTCCATTACGATCTCCGTACCCTCTGCAGGGACCTTCAGCCGGATCGCATTGTATCCATAGTTCTGCGGAGACTTGTCTGTTGCGATCCGATATCCGCCTTCGGGCAGTCGTTGGATTGAAGTGCTGTGCTGGTTGGCATAGCGGGCGGAGACCTTTTCGATGCGGGGCAGATCCCAGGTGACGAAGCGGCGACAGGCGTCGAATATCTCGTTGTTGAAGCGGTTCTGATCGATCCCGGTGAGTCGCTTGTAGGTCATCACCGGATCTTCACCGCGCTGCACTTCGCGCCACATTTTTCCGATGAACTCCTGGCCGTGCCGGAACGACCAGTATTCCAGCGGATAGCAGCTGTGATATTGATTGTCCGGGTGAAGGAACGCAAGATGCGTCGCCTTCATGAAATCCTTGAGATGATAGTTCTCAAAGGTCTGCCATTCCGGATAAACCTGCCACAGCATGAACTGCGAGGTCATCTCGCCGATCGCCCCACCACCGGTGAAGGTCGCTGCCCCGTCGGCATGGCTGAGGGCCTGGAAGGAATGCCCCAGCTCATGTGCGATCACCCCGTAAGGCCCGTTGGAGATCCGACTGGCGGGTGTCCAGAAGGTTCCCACCTTGTTGTCGGTGGAGCCACCGTAGGCCGTGCCATTGGAGCCGCCGGTGACGAAGATCAGGAACTTGTAGCGCGAGCTGAGCGCCCCCTCCTTCGGAGCCCACTTCAGCCGTCGGGTGAAACAGTCGTAGCTGAGGTCAGCGGCATTGAGGACCTCGGTCACGTTGAAGCGCCGCTTCACGATCGGATTGGCCATCGGGTCGTCGCCATATTCCTTGGCCCAGAACATCAGGAAATGATCGGTGGACCGGCTGCGCTTGAAGCAGTATTCGCTGGCGGGATTGCTGTAGTCGTTGTCCGTGGGAACGGTGTTGATCCGCGCCGGAATGAGCACCTCCTTCGCTCCGGCGCGGGCGGGTGGCAGGTGGATCGGAGCGATCGAGGGAGTGGCGGCTTCGGGAGCCGACTGCTCTGCGTTGCAAGGGTAGGCTGACCCCAAAAATCCGATTCCGATGGCGAGGATGAAGGAGAACTGAAAGCTCATGTGAAGCCGCTGCAATACTCCTCAGGCCCAGCTGTTATTTCCCCTTAAAGAGGATTAAGCAACTGGGAGACCATGAAGTCGCCGGATCACGAACCCTTGCCCATGAAGCCCTCAAGGAAGACCTGGTATCCCTTCGAGCCTGGTCCTGTGGAGTAACGTTGGATCGAATCCTCGACCGTGCGGATGGAGAGGGTCCATGAGGTGGTTGAAATCGGTTCGCGGTTTCCCTCGCTGTCTTCCGACATGAATCCTTCCCGCAGTTTGATCAAGGTTCCATGCAGCCCGGCAAGCGCTCTTTCGCGCGGCGATTCGTTCGGGATCTGGGGCTTCTTGCCCTCCGAGGTCTTGCGAACCTTGTTGAGCGTGGAGCGGATCTGGGAATCATTGATCTCGATGCCATCCGCTTTCGCCGAGCGGACAGATGCCAGGATCCGGCGCTCAATCTCGGATAGGATCGGCGTGAAGAACGGATCCTTCATGATGTCGTTTGTGTTCATGGCTGGAAAGCGGTTAGGAAATCAATTCTAGGGGCTGCTTTAGCCGCCGGTTCTTCGGCGCTTCAGCAGCGGGTTGCGAGGTCGGTCAACCGTGCTCCTGAATAGCCGGTAGTGCCTTTTGACCCGTTCGATGTAGTCGGTCTGCGGCAGCAAGCAATCAATGAAAAGCTGCAGGATCGCATCCGCGTGTCTTCCTTGGGGTGAACCCACGTTGAGCTCAGGTCCTTTCAGCATGGCGATTTCCTCGTCGGTTCCCTGCTGGTACCAGGTTCGATAGAACTTCGAGCATTCCCAGCCGTATGCGATCACAGCCTCATGATTCTCACCTGGCGATGCAGTCACGATGAAGAACACACGCCGCCAATCGCAGCCCGGCTCGTTGCAGAACATTTCCAGAAACGCGTATTGTCCGGGGGGAAGGAAAACCGAGTGCTCACTCGATTCCAACACGGTGATCACGCGTGTCTCTTTCTCTGCAATCTCCGGAAAACGGGTGTGGAAGAGTCCGAAGGGCATGCGGGAATCCTCCGGAAAGTCAACGGTTTGACAAGCCCATGGCGGGGAATCGTTGGTTCGAACCTTCATCAGTTTCGCCTGGCAAACGTGGCAACTTGGCGGTGAAAAGGTTCGAATCGGCATCCTGAAGAGTCTGTCAGGAAGCAAGGCGCAGTTTCGAAAGGATTGCCGTCTGCGCATTGATGAAACTTTTGTCTCCCATTGCAGCACCGGAAGTGCAAGGTCGTCGCAGCCGTCAATCCACCCGGAGGCACCG
>JAIYDT010000259.1 GCA_027487355.1 Verrucomicrobiaceae bacterium | reverse complement strand
TGGGAGCAGGTGGCTCGACAAGCAGCGGACTGGTGGTGGACGGCACCACCTACGCCAACAACATCACGGGTGCCGGCTACGTTCACAACAACGCGACCGGCGCATCCACGACGGTTCTAACAGGAAACGTCAACACTTCGGGTCCGTTCATCTTCCGCGCAGGCACCGGCATTGTTTATGACTTTGCGGGCAATGGAACCACCAGCACCCTCAGCGGGGTGATCGGCTCGACCACCAGCATGGTGAACGGGGCGGTGGCAACCGGCAGCATCAGGAAATCCGGCACGGGCACGCTGACGCTTTCCGGCGCAAACCTCTACACCGGCAGCACCACGGTCAGCGGCGGCATCCTGAACCTCACCGGAAACCGCACCGCCACCGCCGGGGCGATCAACGTGGGCAATTTGAACGGAAGCACCGGCACGTTGAACGTCAGCAATGGAACGTTCCAGACAGGAACCGTCACCGTCGGGGCGGGAAATGGCACCGCGCTCGGCATCGTCAATCAAAGTGGCGGCGCATTGACCCTGACCGGCACCCAGTTGATTCTCGGCAACGGCGGCATCACCGGAACACTGGCTGGCAACGGCGGCAACGGCACCTATCACTTGAGTGGCGGCACCCTGACCGCCACCGCAGTTGCCAACCGCGGGGTGATCTTGGGCACCAATGATGGCGGGACCTCGACCTTCAATCTCAGTGGGACAGGAAACCTGGTCCTGACAGGTGTCTCCCAGCTGATGGTGGGGCGCTCGGACTCACCGGTCATCAACACGACCAACGTTTTCAATCAGACGGGTGGCACGGCGTCGGTGACCATCCTGTCGATCGGGGGCGCGGCTGCGGCGGCCACCGGGCTCAATTCGACCTTCTCCGTCACCGGTGGAACCTTCAGCGCAACGAGCTTTCCCTCGCTGGGTGTTGGCAACTCGGGCGTCGTCACGATGAATATCGGAGGCTCGGCCGACGTCACCTTGCCCGCCTTTCCGACCGTGCGCGGCAGCGGCACCACGGCCACCATCAATTTCAACGGCGGCACACTGAAGCCGCTGGCTGCGAGCTCGACCTACATGGGCGGTTTGACCACTGCCTACATCAAGGCGGGTGGTGCCAGGTTTGACACCACCAACGGCAGCATCACCCTCACCCAAGGCCTGCTGGCGGATGTGTCATCGCCCAATGGCGGCCTGACCAAGGCAGGGACCAACACGCTGACCCTCGCCGGCGTCAACTCCTATACCGGCAACACCCTCGTCAGCGGCGGCACCCTTGCACTCGCCGACAACGCGCAACTCAAGTTCGTCCTCGGTGCCGCCTCCGGCTCTAACAACAAACTCACCGGCACGGGCGCTGTCACCATCAATGGCGATTTCAACATCGATACCACCGTCACTGATATCTCCTCATTGACATCCGGCTCATGGACATTGGTGGATGCCGCCACCCTCAGTGAAACCTTCGGCGCCACATTCACCCTGGTGGGGGCCGGATGGTCGGAAATTTCCAACGTCTGGACCAAATCCGTTGGCAACAAGAGATACACCTTCACCGAAGCCACCGGCATCCTGACAATGACGCTGTTCGGTTACTCCTCGTGGACCTCCACCAACGCCCCGACCGGCACCGCTGCTGACGACTTTGACGGCGACGGCGTGGTCAATGGAATCGAGTACGTCCTCGGCGGAACCTCCACCAGCAGGGATGCGGCCAGGTTGCCGAAACTCTCCACGACCGGCGGCAACATGATCCTCTCGTTCATCCGCGACCAGGCATCGATTGACGGCACCACCACGCTGGCGATCGAAACGGGCACCAACCTGACCAACTGGCCCGCAAGCTACATTGTGCCTGGAGGAGCGGTCGCCAACAACCCGGGCCTCACCGTGGTCAAGAACTCCCCGACCTCAGGCAAGGACACCGTCACCCTCACGCTCCCGATCACACCGGGTTCGCCGCGATTCGCCCGCATCAAGGTCGTTCCGTGAAACTTGGATCCCACCCAGCGTGCCCCATCGGATGACATTGAACGGCTGTAAACCGCCTTCGTTGAGTTAGCAATGCCGCTTCAAAGCCCGCGCCCGTCTTCCACACCACCAAGAAGCCGGAGCCGGAGATCCACGAAGAGGTCAAGTGCCCGGACTTCGCGCACTACCTGCTCCGGCATCCTTGCCCACGAATCCGCCGTCAAGGGTGGTGAGATCGCGCGCCTGCCGGAGTGGATACTGGGGTGAGGAAAGTTCCAACGGCCAAGTGCCAGGTTCCAACCCTGGATGAGCTTCGTGCTTTTCCGGGGTTTTCTTGTCAACGGAGGCATGACACTCATGTCGTGTCTTCGGCGGCCCAAGTGCTCCCCATTCAGGTTTTATCAACCGCAAATGCATATGAATCAGATCGAACATGATACACAAACTCGTCTGCTTTGAGGGATATCGATTTGGAGTTATGCCCCATCCCATGACATTCGCGTGAATTGGCGTCCATTCGCGGTTCGAATTCTCAACTTGTGGCAGCCTGTCGGCGCTTTCCCGCTGCCATCTCGCGGGCAAGGTCTTCGCAGGCCTGAACACCTGAGATTCGGAACTCCGCCCACGAGAATGTCGCGAGGTTAGGACTTCTCTGACCCTCGCTCCAACGGCCTCCACCCAGAAGCGAATTCCAAGCAACCCCCACGACCTCCCGCCCTTCCCCGATGACTTCGTGGTGATCCGACCTGAAGCCGTTCAAAAGTCATAACCCCAACTGAAGGACCATCGAGAAATTCCGGCTGCCAGTTTTCCAGTCCATGCCATACTCGCACGGACATTTTCCCGGAAACATCAAGGGTTCCGGAACGTATCCGCCGTCGATCATGCCGCGCGTTCCCATCCTCCTGTTCCTGGGTCTGACGGGCATCCTGCCCGCTCAGGACGCGCCGGCGAGCGGTGAAGCGATCTACGCCAAGCACTGCGCCTCCTGCCACGGCAAGAACGGCGAAGGCGTACCGGACGAGGTCAAGGAGCCCCTCCACGGTGAACGCGCCCTGCCGTCCCTCTCCCGCTACATCGATCGCAAGATGCCTGAGGACAAGCCGGAGCTGCTCAATGCCGAGGAATCCCAGAGGGTCGCCGAATACATCTACGGCGCGTTCTACTCCGCCGAAGCCCGCGCGAAAAGCACTCCCACACCGAAAGCCGCCTTTGCCCGCCTGACGAACCGCCAGTTCCGCGAGTCGGTGGCCGACCTGATCGGCAGCTTCGGCAAATACACGCCGCCCGGCGATGGCAAGGGTCTGAAGGCGCAATACTTCGACTCCGACGGCATGAACAAGAAGGCCCGCAAGGCGCTCGAACGCGAGGACCGCGTGCTCGCCTTCGACTTCGGCGAGCGCCCACCCGCCG
>JAIYDT010000302.1 GCA_027487355.1 Verrucomicrobiaceae bacterium | reverse complement strand
CCGACCTTCGGGTCCGGCTTGCCGAGGACGTGGCGGGCGAAGGCGGTGCCCATCAGCGCGTAGGCCACGAGGTGCTCGGGCTTGGCTTCGGGATTCGCGCCGGCGTCGAGGATGTTGCACAGGCCGAATTCATTCGGCAGCCCGGAGGCGATGCCCGCACGGTCGACTCCTGGAAGCGTCCGCAGCTTGAGCGTCGCGGCCGCTACGGCAGCACCGGTGTTTCCGGCCGAGACGAAGGCATCCGCCTGACCGTCCTTGACCATGTCCATCGCGATGCTGATCGAGGACAGCTTTTTCCGCCGAACCGTCTTCGCGCCGGGCTCGGACATGCCGATGACCTCCGGAGCATGCACGATGCTCACGCGCGGATCATTGAGATCGAGCCCCTGCTTCGCACACTCGGCCTGCAGGGTCGCCTGATCACCGACCAGGAACAGATGCTCAAGCTTCGGATGAAGCCGGAGCGCGTCGATCGCTCCTCCGATGTTCACAGCGGGGGCGTGGTCCCCACCCATGGCGTCCAGCGCGACTTTCATGCAGTAGTGTGGAAAAAGCGGTTCGTTCGGATGTACGACAAATCACCGCGACAGGAGGACCCGGCGCGGCGATTGGAGGAAAGGGCTCATTAGCGCGTTACAGCGCTTCGACCTGGAGCACCTGACGGCTGCGATAGTAACCGCAGGATGGGCAGGCGATGTGCGACGGGATGCGGCTGGCGCACTCCGGGCAGGTCTTGAGAATCGGTGCACGCCAACGGGTTGCGCCACGGCGCATTTTCGAGCGGCTTTTGGATTGGCGGCGCTTTGGAACAGCCATGGTAGTAAGTCTTTAGAGTTGGTCCTTGAGGTCCTTGAGTGCATCGAGTGCGTTCCAACTGGTGTTGGCCTCGCTGCGGGGGGCGGTCTCTACCTCGGGTTCGTCCGATTTGTCTACTGCTAAATATCGGGAATCGATCTCGCACTCCTGCGGCTCGTCGCCTTCCTCGCATCTCGGATCGTGCGGAAATTGGATCAAAACCTCTTCCCGCAAGGCTTCCGTGACATCCATTTCACCTTCCCGAAGGATCTCGATCGAGATCGCCGCCGGATCGAGCCGGATCGTCTGGATGAAGGGATGAAGCGAGCGCACGCAGGTGAATTCAAACGGAGCCTCCAGATTTCCAGACAGCAGCAGCTCCGAGCCGAAACGCTGCACGAACAGGTCATAGACCAGCGGCCCCACTGCCTTCGCATCGTCTTCCGGGAGGTCGAAAATCTCCGCCGGCAGCTCGCCTTCGAATTGTTTTCCGTCCTCAGGCAGGGACGACAGGTCGATCACCAGGTGGCTCTTCATGCCGTCATTGTAGCCGAACCACCGGCCCCGCCAAGTGGCAATACCACTGGCCGCCTCCCTCCAACCGCACCACCGAAGCGCACAGAAAATGCCAACCAATTTCGGCATCTTGCACTTGTCGGATTGCTCTAGTCGCTCAGTCTAACGACGAACCATCCGAACCATGCCAATCGACACCGCACTCCTCGGCCGCATTTGTGAAGCCCCCGGCGCTCCGGGATTTGAAAAGGAAATCCGCAAGCTGGTCCTCCAGGAGCTTGTCGGACTCGCCGATGAGATCACCACCGACAACATGGGCAACGTGATCGCCCTCAAGAAGGGCCGCTCCTCGAAAAAGTCCGTCATGGCCGCCGCCCACATGGACGAGATCGGCTTCATCGTCACCCACGTCGATGACAAGGGCTTCGTCCGCTTCAATCCCGTAGGCGGATTCGACGCCAAGACCCTCACCGCCCAGCGCGTCCTCATCCACGGCCGCAAGGACCTCCTCGGCGTGATGGGCTCCAAGCCCACCCACATCATGTCGCCGGATGAACGCAACAAGGTCCCCCAGATCAAGGACTACTTCATCGACACCGGCCTGCCGAAAAAGGAAGTCGATAAGCTCGTCGCCGTCGGAGACTCCGTCACCCGCTACAGCCCGCTGATGGAACTCGGCGAGTGCGTCAACGTGAAGTCCCTCGACAACCGCGTCTCCGTCTTTGTCCTCATCGAGACCCTCCGCGCTCTCAAGACCTCGAAGAAAAAGCCCGCCTACGATTTCCACGCCGCCTTCACCGTTCAGGAAGAGGTCGGCCTCCGCGGGGCCAGCGTCGCCGCCCTCCAGGCGAAACCGGATTTCTCTTTCGGCCTCGACACCACCATCGCTTACGACATCCCCGGCTCCACCCCACAGGAACGCTGCACCGCCCTCGGCGAAGGCGCCGCCATCAAGCTCATGGACTCCTCCGTGATCTGCGACTACCGCATGGTCGCCTACATGAAGGCCGTCGCCACCCGCAACAAGATCAAGTGGCAGCCGGAAATCCTCGCCGCCGGCGGCACCGACACCGCCAGCCTCCAGCGCATGGTCCCCGGCGGCTCGATCGCCGGCGCCGTCTCCATCCCTACCCGCCACATCCATCAAAGCATCGAGTCCTGCAACAAGAAGGACATCGAGGAAAGCATCAAGCTCCTCACCGCCTGCGTCTGCGAACTCGACAAGCACGACTGGAAATTCTGAAAGGGCCCGCAGGGCCGGAGAAGGGGCCAGTGGCCAGGATTCAGGGGTCAGGAAAGAGGCGACAGCAACTCTTCATCCAAATCTGCCTGGCCCCTAGCCCCTGACCACCGGCCCCTCATTCTTCTAAGCCGCCCCAGCCAGGGCGGCTTTTTCGTGCCCTCTTCAAATCAAAAATCAACAATCCTCATTCATCAATCGTCAATCCCTCTCCCCCAATCCCCGATCACCGATCCCCGATCCCCGATCACCGATCACCGATCACCGATCACCGATCACCCGGCACTCTCCCCAAAATTTTACCCCTTTGCCGCTCGGTGATTTCCGCTCCGGCTCGCCGCATTATCCAGCATTACTCAAGGTCTCCGAACCAATTTTTTAAAATATAAAGCCAGCTCCCGAAGTTCCGAAAAGATCCAATTTTTTTCATGCACCTAGACCCCGGTGCCCGCCCGGAACCTCTCCCCTCTCAATCCCCTCATTCTGCGGGCTCTTGCGCCGATCGCGACAACTTGTCACGCGTCGGGATTCACGCACCACCACTACATGTGGTATTGTGAATAATTTGTTGATACCATATGGGCAAAATCGCGTTGACCCGCCTGGCACATTTCTGGCAATG
>JAIYDT010000298.1 GCA_027487355.1 Verrucomicrobiaceae bacterium | reverse complement strand
TCCGACACCGGCGAGGCTCTCCAGGCCACCGTGATGGCGAGGCCGATGGCCTTGACCGGTGCCTTTCCCGAGACCCTGGTGGACTCGATCGGCACGCCCCACAAGATCCCGACCAACAATCCAAACTACAAGGTCCAGGAAGCCAATCTCCTCGTACTCTGCCGCATCGGACTGGAGGCCGAGCTTTCCGCTGACGGGCTGCATGTCAGGTTGGATGTCTCGAAACTGTCTATTCCGGCGGAGGTCGATCTGACCAGCCGGCAGGTCCTGAAACTGGCGATCGTGGCGGTCCGCAAGACCCTGGAGGAGTATCAGAGGCCCCAGACCGGCGGGCTGACGGTGTTCATCGAAATCATCGGGGTCGACGAGGGAAAGGCCTCGCTCACCGATCTTTCGGCGAAGATCCTTCTTCCCGGCGGTGGCGGTTGATTTGCCTTTTCAAGGGGCGGGGCGGATGGCTTTGATCAGGCCGTAATCCACGCCCATGCCAAACACTGCCTCAGCCAAACCTCCATACAAGCGCGCCATTCTCAAACTCAGCGGAGAGGCCCTGCGGGAGCCGGGCTCGACCGACAACATCTCGCCGGAAATCGTCGAGCGCATCGCCACCGAAATCCGAGATGCCGTGAAGGACGGCCTCCAGCTTGGAGTGGTCGTTGGCGGCGGCAACTTCTGGCGCGGCGCGGCCGCTTCGGCCCGTGGCATGGATCGCGCGACCGCTGACTACGTGGGCATGCTGGCCACCGTGATGAACGCCCTCGCGGTCCAAAGTGCTCTCGAGCACCAGGGCGTGCCCTGCATCGTGCAGTCGGCCATTGAAATGAAGAACGTCGCCGAAACCTTCCTCCGCAAGAAGGCCGAGCGCCATCTGGATGACGGCTTCGTGGTGATCTTCGCCGCCGGCACCGGCAGCCCGTTCTTTTCCACCGACACCACCGCCGCGCTGCGTGCCAGTGAAATGGGCGCCGATGTGATCTTCAAGGCCACCATGGTGGACGGCGTCTATGATTCCGATCCAAAGAAGAACCCGGATGCGAAGCGTTATGAAACCGTGACCTTCCAGGAGTGCCTTTCCAAGCAGCTCAAGGTGATGGATGCCACCGCCTTCAGCCTTTGCATGGACAATCACATCCCGATCATCGTGTTCGACCTCGGACCGCTCGGCAATGTGACCCGCGCCCTCCTCGGCGACCCGATCGGCACCGTCGTCAACGGCGGCTGAAGCCATTCCATCACCTCCAACCTGACCTCCTCCCATGAGCCCAGACGAAGCGATTTTTGAAGTCGAGGACGACATGCAGAAAGCCGTGGCGCACCTGCTCCACGAGTTCACGGGTGTCCGCACCGGCAAGGCCACTCCCGGCCTGATCGAGAACATCGACGTCCACTGCCGCGCCTACAACAGCGTGATGAAACTCAAGGCCCTGGCCATGATCACCACGCCGGAAGCCCGCATGCTCGAAGTGCGCGTCTTCGATCCGTCGACCACGCAGGACATCGAGCGTGCAATCCGTGAGTCGAAGCTCGGCCTGAACCCCGCCGCTGCGGGTAGCTCGCTGCGCGTGCCGATCCCGGAACTTTCCGAAGAGCGGCGTCGCGACATGGTCAAGCTCACCAAGCAGCTCGGCGAGGAAGCCAAGGTCCGCATCAGGGCGGTGCGCAAGGATGGCATGGACGCTGCCAAGAAGATGAAGGCGGACAACGTCATCACCGAGGACGGTCAGAAGGACTTTGAAGAAGAGGTGCAGGAACTCACGACCAAGTATGTCAAGGAGATCGACGGCCATCTTGCCTCCAAGGAAGCGGAGCTCATGAAGGTCTGAGCACGCCGCTGAGATTCCTGCTCGGCCTGATTTCCGGCGGACTCGCGGTTTTCGCGTTTCCGCCGTTTTCATGCTGGCCGCTTGCCTCCTGATCGAGCGATCCGTCCTCTTGCAAGGGATGGTTTCCTGGGTGGCACCAGTGAGTTCTCAAAGCATCTGTCGGGGCGCGAGGTTCGAGTGCTGCCCCAGGGTGGAAATCAGGATCACATTGCTCTTGCCGATGAGCCCGGAGCGACCGAGAGAGATCGCAACGAGATTGATCGAATCGGTGAAGCCGGAGGTGGAAAAGATCTCGTCCGGACTTGGCGCGTGAAGATGGATTGCCAGGGTACGACGTGAGGGCGTCCTGCCACTCGGAATGGAGTCCAAGTTTGAGGCAAAATTCAAACTCCAGTGAAGGAATCATTGAGATCAACGTGAAGTTCGCACCGTCCCGGGAACGGGTAGCTGCCACCTCAACAACTGCGGATGTGTCAAAACCCACTCGCAGCTGCTGAAAAAGTTGTCCGATTCTTCGAGGATCTTAGGCCATTCAGGGAATCTTCACCCTTCCATCGGACGCAACCCCGGGCTTTCGGACGCAAGGCCTGTGGCGTAAAGAGCCCCGTATCAAAGCAGCCGAAATTCTTGAGGCTCGGCCGTGGGCGCTGGCTCGGAGGCGACGGGTCTTTTCGTCTCAGTTTCTCCCTCCACCCGGATCTTCGCGAAGGCCAGATACTCCTCGTCCAGTTCAATGCCGGTGAACGACTTCACTCCGAAGCGTTTCGCTGCCACCGCCGAGGTGCCGATGCCGAGGAAGGGATCGAGCAGGCGGGTTTCCGGGCCTTTGCCGTGGAGTTTCAGGCATTGCTCGACCAGGGCGATCGGAAAGGTGGCGGGGTGGGGGCGTTCCTTGTCGCGGGAGTTGATGGTGTCGTAAGGGATGAACCAGGTGTTTCCCCGGCAGCGGCTGTCCTGGCCGCCGGTGTGGCCCCAGCGGGCGATGTTCGACTTGTCCTGATAGGGCACTCCTGCGGCGCGGCGGTCGAGCGGGACATCGCCGGTTTTCGTCAGGTGGAAGATGTATTCGTGGCAGTCGTTGACGAAGCGCTGCGAGTTGATCGGCTTGAAATGGCCGACACTGATCTGCTCCCCGGCGCGGGTTTCGACCGAGATCGACTTGATCCAGTGAAAAGTGTTCTGAAGGACAAACAGCGGCGACTCGCCTTCTGTTAGAGCCAGCAGGAGCTGATGCGGCATCAGCGGATTTTTCGGAGCCGCTCCGACATTGAGGAAAAACGAGCCATCGTCCGCGAGCACCCGTTTCGCCTCGGCGGCCCACTCCCGGCACCAGTCGAGAAAGACTTCGCGCGAGGAGGTGTCGTCGTAGCTGCGGTAGTTGATGCCGAGGTTGTAAGGCGGCGAGGTGACGACGGCGTCAACGGAGCCCGCCTCGAGGGTGGGCAGCACCTTCAGGCAGTCGCCGTGGAGAAGCTTCATCACGCGTGATGCAGCAGGATCGAGTTCGCGGCGAAGTGGTCGGAGAGGATGTCGGAGACGATGACGAGCGGGGTTCCCGGGCGGACGAGCTGCTGCTCGCGGAGCATTTCCGTGGCGCGCTGGATGGTTTCCTCGATGGTGGCGGCGAAGGGCAGCTTGAAGGCTTGAACTCCGCGGCTTAGACCGAGCTGGCGGCAGACTCCTTCATTGGGGGTGAAGGCGTAGAATCCCGAGGTCTTGGGCCGGAGCATCGCGGCCTGATTGGCGAGCACGCCGCGCCGGGTCAGCACCAAAAGCCTCGCGTCAGGGAGCGAATCGGCCAGCGTCACCGCAGCCTTCGCGGCCTTCTGGCGTTCATCGCGCAGGAGCACCTGCTGGCCGAATCCGAGTCCGCCGGAACGCTCGATGCGCATGGCGATGCGGACGATGGCCTCGACACAGCGGTCTGGATATCGGCCCACCGAGGTTTCCCCGGAAAGCATCAGGCTGTCCGCCTCTTCATACGCGGCGTTCATCACGTCGGTGACCTCCGCGCGGGTCGGGGTCGGATTGACGATCATCGACTCCAGAAGCTGCGTCGCCACGATGACCCGCTTTCCAAGCTCATGGCAGCGGCGGACGATGCGGCGCTGGAGGATCGGGAGTTCTTCAAACTCAACCTCGATCCCTAGATCTCCGCGCGCGACCATGATGACGTCGGCGGCGAGGATGATGGCGTCGATGTTGCGGATGGCCTCCTGGTCCTCGACCTTGGCAATGATCTGGGCACTGCCTTCAAGGGCCTCGATGGCGTCGCGAAGCTCGCGGACATGGGCGGCATCGCGAACGAAGGAACCTGCCACGTAGTCGGCCTTGCACTCGATCGCCAAGGCGAGGTCGGTGCGGTCCTTTTCTGTTAGAGCGGGAAGGTTGAGCCGTGTGCCGGGGAGATTGATGTGGCGGCGCGAGCCAAGTTTTCCCGGAGTCTTCACTTCACAGATGATGCGGTCATCCATCTTTCGCGTGATCAGCATCAGCATCGTGCCGTTGTCCACGACGAGCGTGTTGCCCTCGCTGACATCGGCCATGAGTCCGTCGTAGTTGACGGTGGTGGAGTAGGGGATGCCCGGCTCGGCGGTGCTTTTCCGGAATTCCACGGAATCACCTTCCTTGAGATCAATGGGCTCCGGGAGGTCGCCGGTGCGGATCGAAGGGCCGGTGAGGTCGAAAAGGACGGGGATATGAAGTCCGCGCTGGTCCGACTGACGTCGCACCCGGGCGGCCATTTCACGCGCCCATTCGTGCTTGGCGTGGCTCATGTTGAGCCGGAAGACGTTGGCACCGAGGTCAATGAGGCGGCCGATGGTTTCCTCGGCCTCAGTGGCCGGGCCGAGCGTGCAGATGAGCTTGGTTTTGCGGGACATTGCGTGGATGGCCAGCAGTTTGTCTGCCGAATCCGGGTCCGTCGAGGGCGGATGCTGTCCCTTTTCGGACCGATCGGTCACGGATTTCCGCTGGTTCTCGGATGGGTCGAATCATGCAACTGCTTCAGGCCATCCTGCAGGTAGTGGACGCAGGACCAGACGGTGAAGACTGCGGCGATGAGGCAGGGATAGATCGGATCGAAGGGCACCACCTTGAGCATGACCCAGCCGAGGGCGAACATCTGCGTGACCGTGCAGACCTTTCCGGTCCAACGAGGGCGGACGTGCATGTCGTGGTTGACGAAATGGATCAGGGCGGAGCCGCCGAGGATGATGAAATCGCGAACGATCACGAGCGCGCTGAACCAGAGGGGAATGCACCAGCCGTCCTTTCCCCAGTCCACGAGGGTCAGGGTGATCAGGGCTGTTAGAAGCAGGGACTTGTCGGCGATTGGGTCGATGATCGCACCGAAACGTGAGCGCTGATTGAACCGCCGCGCAATCCAGCCATCGATGCCGTCGCTGGCGGAAGCCGTCACGAAGACCGCCAGGGCCGACCATCGGAGCCATTCCTTCGGGTGGCCTTCGCGGATGCTCTGGCCGTAGTAGATCGCGAGCACGGCGAAGACCGGGACGAGGAAGAGTCGTCCGACGGTGATCTTGCTGGCGAGGGTCATGGCGGGACACTAAACCCCAGGAAGGGCGAAAATGAAATTTGAAATCCGTCGGATGTGGATTGAAATAACCGCCAATGAAACCTCAACCCGGAGAAAAAGCTCCTCATTTCACCGCGGAAGTGGTCGGCGGCGATCATCCCGAAGGTGCGACGATCACCCTCTCAAAGCTTCTTGGAAGGAAGGTCGTGCTCGTGTTCTACCCGAAGGACGACACTCCTGGCTGCACCACGCAGGCCTGTGAAATCCGTGACGGCTGGGCGGACCTCAAGGACCGCGCGCTAATCTTCGGAGTCAGCATCGACGATGCGAAGAAGCACCGAAAATTCATCGGGAAATACGATCTTCCCTACCCGCTCATCGCCGATTCCGATCAACAGATCGTGAACGCCTACGGGGTCTGGGTGGAGAAGTCGATGTATGGAAAGACCTACTTCGGCACCGAGCGGACCACCTTCGTGATTGGCGAAGATGGGAAGGTGGACCGGATTCTCGAAAAGGTCTCGCCCAAGGAGCACCTGGCTCTTTTGACCGCCGCGCTTGCGTGATGGGTGTGACGGGACTTGTCGAAGGCCGGCACTCCGCCTAGGTTCCGGGCTCTGCCAAAATGTCCAACTCCGCCCTACCCGCCAAACTGCCCAAAGGGACCGTCGCCGTTCCTGCCGCAGCGATCGGGGCCATGTCGATGATCCTGGCGGTCGGGTTCCATTCGGTCGGACTGAATGCCCGGGTGGATGCGGGTCTGATCGCGTGGCTGGGGTCGATTGGACTGGGAACGACTCCGGTGATCCTGCCCCCCGCGATCGGTTGGGCGATCGCGATCCTTCTGGGGTTCCTGCTGCCGTTTTCCATCCTCGAAACCCCGGGCCATCTCCGCAGGATCCTGCTGTGGCTCAGCTGTCTGATCATCGTGCTCGGGGTTCTTCCTGTGCTCGGACTGTCGGCGAAATGGTGGACCCAGACACCGGTGTTGATCGTGGTGTTCTGGGGCGGCCTCTGCGCAGTCATCTATGCCGGACGACACTGGATGCCCTGCGAGGGCGGCAATGCCGAAGTGCGGCGAAAGTCGAAAACGCGGTGAACCCTCATGACCCGCGCGGATTATCCAGAACCGGTGAAAGCCCTCGTCGGCGAGCTGAAACGCCTGCCCGGCGTGGGGCCGCGCAGCGCCGAGCGCATCGCGATCTGGCTGCTCCAGCATCCGAAGGCGGATCCTCTTTCCCTGGCGACCTCGCTGCAGGAGGCCAAGGCGGCGATCCTTTCCTGCCCCACCTGCGGCTTCTTCGCGACCCTCGATCATTGTGGAATCTGCGATGATCCGAAACGCGAGCAATCGGTGCTCTGTGTCGTCGAACAAGCCACCGACGTCCTGCCTCTCGAACGCTCCGGAGCCTTTCGTGGACGCTATCACTGCCTCGGAGGAAAGCTTTCGCCGCTCGACAGAGTGTCGCCGGAAGACCTTCGGATTCCTTCCTTGTTGAAACGGATCGACGATTCCGAACACGAACTCGAGGTCATCCTCGCACTAGGCTCCGACGTGGAAGGGGAGGCGACCTCCAACTACCTCGCCGACCTCCTTCGCGGTCGCGCTTGCAGCATCACCCGCATCGCCCAAGGCCTGCCAGCGGGCGGCGGGCTCGATCACGCTGACGAACTCACCTTGATGCGGGCCATGGAAGGTCGCAGATCATTCTGACTTTCCACTTCGCACTTATCACTTTCCACTTCCAAAAATGCCCGGACCTCCACGCCGCCCTTTCAACAACAAACGTCCCGGACCGCCGCCGCCGCCACGCGACAAGGGCTGGGACCCGGTGGCGGCTTGGTATGACAAGCTCGTCGGCGAGGAGGGCTCGGACTACCACAAGCATGTCATCCTTCCGGCGACCCTGAAACTGCTTGATCCCAAAGAGGGCGAGTCGGTCATCGACGTCTGCTGCGGCCAGGGCGTGCTGGTGCGACCGCTGTTGGAAACGGGAATTGCGAGCTTCACCGGAGTCGATGCGAGTCCGAAGCTCATCGCGGCAGCGAAAACCCGGCACGGAAGCAATCCCCGCGTCACCTTGATCACGGCGGATGCCTGCCTTCCAGGGCCCTGGGCGGATGCCACCCACGATGCCGCCACCTGCCTGATGGCCGTGCACGACGTACCGGATCCGGTGGCGATGTTCACCAATGTCGCCAAGTCCCTGAAACCCAGTGGCCGTGCCGTGATGGTGTTCATGCACCCCTGTTTCCGCATTCCGCGCCAGTCGCACTGGGGCTGGGATGCCGAGCACAAGATCCAGTTCCGCCGGCTCGACCGCTACGGCTCGCCGCT
>JAIYDT010000538.1 GCA_027487355.1 Verrucomicrobiaceae bacterium | reverse complement strand
CTCCGGGATCGAAGCCGTTCGAGCTCTCGCCACGAAGCAGCTTTGCCAGGGTCCGTCCGAGTTTCCCGAGATCCTCGACCGTCAACTCCGCGCCGGTGGAGAGAAAGCAGCGGCCTTTCAGGTCCGAGCGCCATTTCGGGCTGTGGAGGCCGATCGGTCTCATCACCTTTCCGGCGATGAACTGTTCGAGGGTTTCGTCTCCGAGTTTCCGCTGGAGGAATTCCGCCAGCACCTCCCAGTGAGAGGCCCCGTAGCGGAACTGGCTGCCGGGCGCATCGACCACCCGCAGGGAAAGCGCGACCCGACCCTTGTCGGCGAGCGGTCGGTGGTAAAGGGCGCTGGATCCGGCTTCGAGCCCGGAGGTTTGTTGGATCAACATGCGCGGCGTGATCCGGGATTTCACGGCATCGCCTTTCCACTCGGGAAAGGAATCGACCAAGCGCTCATCGAGCGACATCGCGCCCTTCGAGACCAGGCGCGTCACCGCCAGACCAGCGAGGGTTTTCGTGATGCTGAGGATCGGCCCGCTGGCAAAAAGATTCGATTCAGCGATTCGCGACCGACCTTCCCAAAGCGCCCAGCCCTTTCCTCCATATCCAGCCGCGATGCCGGGCAGCATCCTTGGAGGCTCACGATGGGGAGTTGATCCGCAGCCGCTCATCGAACCCGCCAGCCCGGCGGTCGAGAGTTTCAGCCAGTCGCGACGCGTCCACATGCCCTGACTTTCGCATCCTGGAGGCCCGCTTGGAACTTGAAACTTGGCACTGCGGGGTTCTCCGCCTAAACCCCGCGCGTGCTCAGCATCCACAAGCTCTCCAAGACCCTCGGCGGACGCACCCTGTTCCGCGAGGCCGAACTGACCATCAACTGGGGCGAACGCGTCGCCCTCGTCGGTCCGAACGGCGCGGGAAAATCGACCCTGTTCCGCATGATTCTCGGCGAGGACGATCCGGATGAGGGCATCATTGAGCGCGATGAATACGCCATCACCGGCTACCTCCCGCAGGAAGCGGGCGACCCCGGTGACGAGACGGTGCTGGAGATCGCCATGGGCATCACCCCGGAAATGGTCGGCATCCTCCGCACCATGCGCGAGCACGAGGCCGCCGGCACCCACGGGCATCCGGACTACGCCCACGCGCAGGACCAGTTCACGCTTTTGAATGGCTATCAGCTCGAACCAAAGGCGAAGAAAATCCTTTCCGGTCTGGGCTACAAGGAAGCCGATTTCCACAATGCCGCCCGCACCTTTTCCGGTGGCTGGATCATGCGCGCCCACCTCGCGAAGCTCCTCGTGATGGAGCCGGACCTGTTGATGCTCGACGAGCCGACGAACCACCTCGACCTGCTTTCCCTGCTCTGGCTCCAGCGCTACCTGCGGAACTATTCCGGCGCGATCCTGATGATTTCGCACGATCGCGACTTCATGGACGTGCTCGTTGAAAGTGTCGTGGAAATCGATCCCGACGCACAGAAATTCATCACCTACACCGGCAACTACACTTCGTTCACGGAGCAGCGCGAGGCCCGCTACGAACAGCAGGTCCAGGCCTACCGGAACCAGAACAAGGAGATCGAAGGCCACCAGGAGTTCATTGACCGTTTCCGTCAGGTCGGATCGAAGGCCGCGCAGGTGCAGTCGCGCATCAAGTTCCTCGAAAAGCTGGAGCGCATCGAAAAGCCGCGTGCGCCGCGCAAGCCCTTCAAGTTCGCCTTCCCGCAGCCGCAGCGTTCCAACCAGAAGGTCATGGAGCTGGTGAAGATGTCGCAGGCCTATGGCGACAAGCAGATCTACAAGAACCTCGATCTCACCCTCGAACGCGGTGAGAAGATCGTCCTCGTCGGACCGAACGGCGCGGGTAAATCCACGCTCATCAAGATCCTCGCCGGCGTGCTGGACATCAACGGCGGCAAGCGCGAGGTCGGCCACGCCACGAAGCTCGGCTACTACTCGCAGCACCGCTCGGAATCGCTCAACGAGCACAACACCGTGCTGGAGGAAGTCATGTCCTCCTGCCCGACGCTCCGTGAGGACGAAGCCCGCGCGATTCTCGGTTCGTTCCTGTTCCGTCGCGCCGACGTGGAGAAGCGCTGCGGCGTGCTTTCCGGAGGGGAAAAGTCGCGACTCAACCTCGTGAAGTTCCTCACCGATCCGCCGAACCTCCTCCTGATGGACGAGCCGACGACCCACCTCGACATCCTCTCGATCGACTCGCTGGTCCAGGCGCTGAAGAACTACGAAGGCACGCTGGTCTTCATCTCCCACGATGTACACTTCATCCGCACGCTGGCGGAAACCACTCTGCACATCAACAACGGCACCGTCACCCGCTACGCCGGTGGTTACGACTACTTCCTCGAAAAGAGCGGCCTGAACGACGATCGCGGCGCGGTGACGGCTTGAGGGAGGTTCAAGGTTTCAGTGTTCAGTTTCAAGAGGTGAAGCTCGGCGGAGCTTGCCCTCGTTAGGTGAGACGATAGGCTGCCTGCATGCCAGGCGGGATGAACCTTCAACAGACATCGATGGGGGAAATCTACAATTCCTTCAAGATCGATTCGGTCGCGAGCAAGGTCAGTGATTACTCAGACAGGCTGAAGAGTCTGGAAACCCAAGTCGGACATCTTCGGGCACTCAACCGTGTGCTGATCGAACACCTGGCGGCGAACTCAAATCTGAGCCCGCAGGACTTTCTGGATCGGATTTCCCATGAGCATCCAGAGAAGCCGGTCAGCGAAACCACCCACTGCAAGTCCTGCGGAACCCTGATCGCCAGCGATGCCAAGGCATGCTACTCCTGCGGCAAGTTGCTGGACTCTGATGCCTACATTCTCGGCTAAGTCCGTGATGCCTCCTCCCTTCCATCCCTTTTCCCGCGAGCACGGCGTCGCCATCCTGATCGGGGCGGTGGCGACCTTCGCGATGATCTTCGCGGGAAAGAAAAGCGCACAGGGACGACTGCTTTCCACCGGACTGCTGGCCTTCCTCAATTTGATGGCCTATCCGATGTCCCAACTCGCGTGGTTCAAGGTTCCGAATGCTGGATTGGAAAGCACCGTGCCGTTCCACCTCTGCGATCTAGCGGCCATTTTCGCAGGCTTCGCACTGCTGACACGCCGCCAGGTGCTCTGCGAGCTGACCTTTTACTGGGGCCTCGCCGGAACCATGCAGGGCCTGCTAACACCCGCCATCCAGGTGGGCTATCCGGCCTGGCCGTTCGTGACCTTTTTCGTGATTCACTTCTCCATCGTTGCGGCGGCGCTGTATCTCCCGATCGTCGATGGCTGGCGACCGGAAAGACCCTGGTGGCGCAGCCCCTGGCGGGCCTTTCTGTGGGTGAACGTCTACATCCTCTGCGCGATGGCCCTCAACGCGCTGCTCGGCACAAATTTCGGCTTCGCCGCCCACAAGCCCGTGAATCCGAGCCTGCTGGACCACCTCGGTCCGTGGCCGTGGTATCTGTTGTCGCTTGAGTTGCTGGCGCTGGTGCTCTTCGGCCTGCTGACCTTGCCTTTCCTGCGAAACCCACGGAGCGGAAAATAAGTTGGTCGCGGGGCGGGGCGGGCTTATATCCCGGGGCATGAGCGATGCCGCCGAGAAAACGAAACGCCCCCGGGTCAACGTCCGACGCCCCGAGGTGATGGAAATGGTCGCCGCCGAAGTGGCGCGGCACTACCAGTCGAGTGTCGTCGAAAAGATCCGCAATCACGGTGGCAAGCTCGCGATCGGCAACACCACCGTCCTGCTGGCCCAGCAGTTTGGCTTCTGCTACGGCGTCGAGCGCGCGATCGACCTCGCCTACGCCGCACGCCGGGTGTTTCCGGACAACCGCATTTTCCTGATCGGGGAAATCATCCACAATCCCGAGGTCAACCGTCAGCTCCGCGAGATGGGCATCGTCTCCCTGCCATGGCAGGAAATGGGCGACAGCTACGACAGCCTCACCGCCGAGGACGTGGTGATCGTGCCGGCGTTCGGAGCTCCCACGCATTTCATGGACAAGATCGAGCAGCTCGGCTGCTACGTCGTCGATACCACCTGCGGAGATGTGATGAAGGTGTGGCGTCGCGTGCGAGGCTATGCGAAGGACGGCACCACCTCGATCATCCACGGCAAGGCCAATCACGAGGAAACCCGCGCCACTGCGTCACGGGCTCAAGGCGAGGATGGCAAGGGGCATTACCTGATCGTGCTGACCCTGTCGGATGTGGACTACGTTTGTGGCTATCTGAAGAACGGCGGCGACAAGGTCGAGTTCACCGAACGATTCAAGCATGCCTGCTCTCCGGGTTTCGATCCCGACGTGCATCTGGACCGCGTGGGCGTGGCGAATCAGACGACCATGCTCAAGAGCGAGACCGAGGAGATCCAGCGCCGTTTCAAGTCGGCGCTGGTCGAGCGCGATGGATCGGACGCGAAATTCCAGGTCTTTGACACGATCTGCGGAGCCACCCAGGAGCGCCAGGACGCCTTGTTCGACATGCTGAACCAGCACATGGACCTGCTGCTGGTCGTCGGCGGCTACAACAGCTCGAACACCACCCACCTGGTGGAGATCGGCGAGCAGCAGCTCCCCACGTTTTTCATCCGCGATGCCTCCTGCCTGAAATCCCTGGAGGAAATCGTCCACTACGACATTCACCACAAGGAGGAGGTCAGCAGCAGCTACTCGGAGCTACTGCTCGGCGACAAGCCGGTGACCGTTGGCATCACCGCCGGAGCCTCCTGCCCGAACAACCTGATCGAGGACACCATCGTGAAAGTCTTCGGGCTGCGGGGGATTTCAGGCGAGACCCTGGCGCAGGCCTGAGTCACCGATCCGCGGAAACGGCCTCGATCTGCTTTTTCACGGCCTCGACGCCCGCCGTGTCGCCCGCCTTTCCCAAGGCGCTTTCGAGACCTTTCAGGCAAGCCAGGTCGTTGGGAAATGCCACGAGGGCCTCGCGGTAGGCGGCCGCCGCGTCGGCGGGCTTTTCGATCGCCAGATGATACTCGGCCAGCCGTCGGGCCATCGGCGAAAACATCGCTGGCGGCAGGATCTGGGTGGAGCGCGTCTGGCGGTCCGTCGCCGAGCGGAACCAGCTGTAGGCGGAACCGTAACCGGACTTGGGCCCCGCCAGAGCGAGGCGGCCCCGGAGTTCACAGGCTCCGGACTCCAGCGCCCGGAAGCTTCTGTTCCAAAACGAACGCTCGCCGCCGACGGAAGAGGACTCCTGAACCCGCATCATGCGTTCCCCATGGTGGGTGATCGCCTCGATTACCTGGGTCGCATCCGGATACTTCTGATCATCGATCAAGCGCGCGGCCTCGAGGTAGAGTCGCAGCCCATCCGCGAACCAATGGGCCTGGGATTTCTCACGAAAGGCGGAAATCTCCGCCGGTGAAGGCAGGGCGGCCAGGGCAAGAGCGGCATCCCCCTTGTTTCCCCGGGCCATCAGAAGTCGGGCAGGCAGGGTCTTTCCCTCCCAAAGCAGGAGACGCCCGCCCGGTGAGGCAGCCCGCTCCATCGGCACCTTTTTCGAGGCAAGGCTACCCGCCACGGTGGAGGCCTTGTCGAAGTCCCCGCGCGAGGCCAGGCTGACGCAGCGGTAGGATTCGGAAGCGACCCAACCCGGGCAGTCCATCTCCGTGCACTTGGAGGCGTTCATCCAGGCTTCGAACAACTCCGAGGCCCGGCTGAAGGCAGCGGCAGCCTCACGCGCGTGACCGGAACGCCATTCGTAGTGGCCCTGCAGCAGGAAATAGGGCGGATAATCCGGGACAAGTTCGCAAAGCCTCCTGGCCAGCGGCAGCGACGCGGACAGGTCAGGAGCATCCGCTCGAATGGTCAGCAGAGCATTGATGAGCAACGAGCTGTCAGGATGCTTCGCCAACAGCTCCTCCAGAAGCTTCTCCGAGTTCTCCTGCTCTGGAGTGGGAGCATCCAGAGCATTGTAGCCGCCGCGACCGAACAGCGCGGTGAAAACACTGGCCTGGAGATCATTGGGAAACTTTCCAGACAACTTCCTGAAGGCATCCGTGGCAGCGGCGGGGCCCGCCTTGTAATACTGGATCAGCCCGTAGGCATAACCGCGCTCAATCTCATTGCCCGCTCCCTGTTCGACCAGCCAGAGCAGACGGTCCATCGAGGCGTCTCTTTGCTTGCCCGTCTCGAGACCGGGGGCCAGCAAGGCGATGGCCATTCCCCAGTGGGCCAACAGGCAGTTCGAATCCAGGCGCAGCGCGACGGCGAAATGCCGGGAGGCTTCGAATTCCCAGCCGCCATGAAGGTGGTTGAGGCCCGCCACCACATGCGCCTGGGCCTCCTCGCTCTCGGTGGTGACCGCCATTTTCAGGCCTCCTTGAAAATCCCTGAGTGCGGGAGCCGCGAGGGCCTTGACCGGGGCAGGAATCATGTCCTCGACCGTCGGCACCGGCACCTCGGGATCGGCCAAAACCAGCATCGAGGACCAGGCGAAAAGAGCGAGCCAGCGCAGCATGCACACAGGATGCCCCTGCACCTGCTCCCGGTCCAAGCAAAATGACGCTGGCCCGGCAGAGCGTTTCCCCCCTAGATTCCCCGCATGAGACTTGGAGTCATCGGTTGCGGAAAAATGGGCTCGGCCCTGGTTCAGGGTGCGGTCAAGGCAGGAGCCATCCCGGTCGCGGGACTGACCGGCTGCGACCCGGTGGCTGCGGCGCTTCGCGCGTTTCAGGATTCGACCGGCGCGGCCGCGGCGGACATCACCGGGCTTGCCTCCACGTGTGACGTCATCCTGCTGGCCACCAAGCCGCTGGATGCCCTCGCCGCCCTTCGGCTCGCCGCAGTTGGAGCAGCCGGCCAGCCGAGGTTGGTGATCTCGATCGCCGCCGGACTGACGCTCAGCACCCTTGAGGGCGCGGTTCCGGACCATTTCCGGATCATCCGAACCATGCCCAACACGCCCGCGCTGGTCGGTGAGGGTGCCAGCGCCTTCTGTCGCGGGCGCCATGCCACCGAGGAAGATGCCGAGCTGGTGAGAAAGTTCCTTAGCGCCGTGGGCCTGGCCGTCGAAGTGCCCGAGCGCTTGATGGACGCGGTGACCGGCCTCTCCGGAAGCGGCCCGGCCTATGTGTATCTGCTGATCGAGGCGATGGCGGATGGTGGGGTCAAACAAGGCCTGGCCCGTGCCGATGCGATCAAGCTCGCAGCCCAGACCTTTCTGGGCTCGGCCAAGATGGTGCTGGAAACCGGCTCGCATCCGGCCGTCCTCAAGGACATGGTGACCTCCCCAGGGGGCACCACCATCGCCGCCCTGGCCGAGCTTGAGGGCCGGGCCGTGCGCTCCGCCATGATCGAGGCAGTCTCCGTCGCCACCCGCCGGGCCACCGAACTCGGCAACGGTTGATTCGGATTTCGCTTTCCCGCATTCCCCTCATCTTCCTATCGTTTCCCCATGTCCCAGAATTTCCTGATCGCGCTCGCCAGTTTCTCCGTGTTGCTCGCATCCTGCGGATCGGATTCAGACGGGCCGCCACTCGCCGGCCGCTCCGGAGCCAACAACGACTCAGGTGAAAAACTCTATCAGGAGGCCAAGCAGGCCGATGACTCGGGAAACCACGGCAAGGCCCTGAAGCTTTACGGGAAAACCGCCACCAAGTATCCCCAGGCACCCTCTTCGGGGAAGGCGCGATTCCGCGAGGCCCAGCTGCTTGAGGAAAAGGGCGAGGTGCTCAAGGCCTTTGATTCCTACCAGAAATTCCTCGAACTCTACCAAGGCACAGGCCTTTACAGCTCCGCCCTCGGTCGGCAGGCCGCCCTCGCCCAGTCCGCTGCGGATGGTGAGGTGAAAACCAGTTTCCTCGGCATCAAGTCCAGCCTCGACACCGAGAAGGTCGTCAAGATGCTGGAGCAGGTCCGCGACAACGCCCCGAAATCCGCCACCGCCTCCAAGGCGCAGTTCACCATCGGAGCGCTCTTTCAAAGCCGCAAGCAGGAGAAGGAGGCCATCGCCGCCTACCGCAGGCTGGTCAGTGACTTCCATGACAGCCGGGAAGCTCCCGAGGGCCAGTTCCGCATTGGCAAGGTTTACATCGAATCCGCCGACAGAGGGAACCAGAACCAGGCAACCCTGGCTCAGGCACGTGAAGCCCTCCAAGACTACCTGAACCAGTACCCGGGTCACGGACGGAATGCCGAAGCACGCCAGCTCATCAGCGAACTCGGCGGCCGGAACGTTCAGAAAACCTTCGACGTCGCGGAGTTTTACCTCAAGACCGGCGAAGTCGAGTCCGCCAAGGTTTACTACCGTGATGTGATCGCCCGCTCCGGTTCCGGTCCTCTGTATCAAAAATCCAAGGCCCGCCTCGCCGAGCTTGGTGAGCGCTAAACGCCATTCCTTTCTCCCCTTCCCAACCTGACTCATGACGCGACTGCTTTCGCTCCTGCTCATTCCCCTGCTGTCGTCCTGCGTCGGCTACCAACTCGGCGGGGTGAAGCCGAAATCCCTGGCCCGCGTCCAACACATCGCGGTTCCGATGTTCAAGAACTCCACCCAGCACCCTCGCGCAGAGGCCGTGGCAACCTCGGCCGTGACCAGCCAGCTTCTCCAGGACGGCACCTATCGGATCGCCGCCGCCGGAAATGCGGATGCGATTCTGGAAGGCACGATCCACCGGATCCAATACACCCAGCTCCGGGCCACCCGGCTTGACACCCTCCGCCCGGAGGAACTCCAGAACACCGTCACCCTCATCTGGGTCCTCAAGGACGCCCGCGATCCCACCAAGATCCTGGCCAGCGGATCCACCTCCGGCAGCAGCCGCTTTTTCGTGGACGGCAACCTGCAGACTTCCCGAAACAACGCCCTGCCCGACGCCATGGAACGCGCGGGAGAGGCTCTGGTTTCGACCCTTGCGAATGGCTTCTGATTCGCCCCATGTGGACACGACCATGGATCAGGAAAACTCTTCTCGCGGGCGGGTCGTGTTCGTTCCGACGCCCATCGGCAACCGGGAAGACCTCACGCTGAGGGCGCTGGAGGTCCTTAGAAACGCAGACCGGATCGCCTGCGAGGACACCCGTCACTCGGCCCCCCTGCTCAGCCACCATGGGATTTCCGGAAAAGCCCTGACCTCGCTCCACGAGCACAACGAGGTTCGTCGGATCCCGGAACTTCTCGCTGCCGCCCAGGCGGGCGAACTGGTGGCGGTGGTCACCGATGCCGGCATGCCCGGCGTTTCCGATCCGGGTTACCGCCTGGTCCACGCCTGCATCGAAGCCGGTGTCCTCTTCGAAGTGCTGCCCGGTCCCTCGGCCGTGCTCACCGCCCTGATCGGTTCCGGCATGCCCTGCCACGCCTTCCGCTTCGGAGGCTTCCTGCCGGTGAAGTCCGGCCGACGCCGCCAAGCCTTGGAAGACGCCCTCGCGTCTGGGGAAACCGCGATTTTCTTCGAGTCGCCGCACCGCCTGACCGGATCCCTGGAGCTTCTGGCTGAAATCAATCCGGACGCGGCCGTCTGCGTCGCCCGTGAGCTGACCAAGAAGTTCGAGACCTACCACCGTGGCACCGCCTCCGAGCTGGCCAGCCACTTCGGGACCCATCCTCCCAAGGGGGAAATCGTGCTGCTGCTCCACGCCCCACGTTGAGCCCTGCTGCTATTGACCTTGACGAATGCCTGCCCGGGCGGGTCTGATCGCCGCAACTCCCAGCAGCATGTTGTCCTACAAAAGTCCCGGTATTCTCCGTGCGGTCCGATCCGCACGGCTCCTCCTGTCCCTGGCCTTCGCCGCCATGGCCCTCGCCCCCTCCGCGCTGAAGGCCCAGGACTTCGAGGGCAAGACGATCAGTGAGGTCGTGATCCGCTTCAACGGTCCAAGCAACGTCGAGGAAGCCAAACTGCGGAATTACATGTCCACCGCCGCCGGACAGCCCTATCGCACCGAGAAGCTCGACACCGACATCAAGTCCCTCTTCGAATCCGGACTCGTCGATGACGTCCGCTGGCTGGCGGAACCCGTGGGAGACAACGTCAAGCTGATCGCGGAGGTCACCACGCGCTCCCGCCTCAATGGCGTCGGATTCGTCGGCAACACGGTTTTCAAGGACGACAAGCTGGCCAAGGAGACCAAGCTCAAGGCAGGCGGTACCATCAGCGACAGCGAGATCGTCGCCGCCCAGCGCAATCTTGAGAAATACTATCAGGGTTATGGCTACCCGGACGTCACCATCACCCACCGCATGCAGCCCACCGCCCAGGCGGGACTTGCCGACCTGATCTTCGTAATCGAGGAAGGGGCCAAGAACGAGGTCCGCAAGATCAAGTTCGAGGGCAACAATTCCTTCACCGCCCTGGAACTCCGCAAGAACATCAAGGTCCGTGAAAAGGGCCTCTTGTCCTGGATCACCAAGTCTGGTCGTTTCGAAACCGGGCAGCTCGAGGAGGACCTCGCCTCGGTTCTCGAATTCTATCGGGACAAGGGTTACCTCCGCGTCAGCAGCCCGGGTGTCCGCCGCGACCCTGTCGGCGATGGACGGGTTGACATCGTCATTCCGATCAACGAGGGCGACAAATACACCGTTGCAGGAGTTGGCTTCGGCAAGATGACGGTCTTCAAGCCGGAGGAGCTTTACCCCGCCCTCACCCTTGCCACCGGCAGCCCCTATTCTTCCAAGAAAATGCGCGCGGACATCACCATGATCCGCAGCTACTACGGCTCCCGTGGTTATGCCGATGCCACCGTGACTCCGGACATCTCCGACGCCGGCCCGAACCGCGTCAACGTGGTGTATCGCATCACTGAAGGCGGCCGCTTCCGTGTCGGCAATGTTCGCATCGAGGGCAATACCAAGACCAAGGACAAGGTCATCCGTCGTGAAGTGCCGCTCAAGCCCGGCCAGTGGTTCAACTCGGTCGATCTCGACACCACCAAGTCCCGCCTTGAAAACCTCCAGTATTTCTCGGACGTGCAGGCTACCGGCGTCTCGGGGCGAGGCGGCTATCGCGATGTCAACATTCTCGTCGAGGAGCGCAAGACCGGCTCCGTCGGACTGGGCGTGGGATTCAGTTCCATCGACAGCGTGGTGGGCTTCGTCAATCTGGAGCAGACCAACTTCGACCTGTTCAACCCCTGGAACTTCACCGGTGGCGGCCAGCGCTTTGGCATGAACCTCCGCCTCGGCAGCACCCGCACCGACTTCAGCGTTTCGCTTGTCGAACCCTGGTTCATGGACCGCCAGCTCGCCCTTGGCGGTGAGTTGTTCTACCGGAACTCAAGCTTCTTCAGCGACTACTTCGATCAAACCAACGGCGGTGCCTCCGCCTTCCTCCGCAGCCCGATTGGCGAGAAGGGCTCGCTGAAGCTCGAATACAAGCTCGAGCAGGTCAGCATCGATCTCGATCCTTCGGTCAGGGTTCTCTCAGCCGCCTCGGTGGGGGCCGTGCCGCCCGGCCCGCCCTCGCTTTTCCTTCCCGAGCAGGGCGACTACCTCCGCAGCGCTCTCGGCCTGAACTACATCTACGACAGCCGAGACAGCAACGTCCTCCCTCGCAGTGGTGAGAAGTTCGACATCGGCCTGACACTCGCAGGTGGCGTCATTGGCGGCGACGTGGACACGATCACCTTCTCCGCCCAAGGCCAGAAGCACTGGAACCTCTGGTGGGACAGCATCCTTTCCGTCAACGGCGAACTCGCCTTCGTGGACAGCGTCAACAGTGGCCGGGTGCCAATCTTCGAGCGCATGTTCCTGGGTGGACTTCGCACGCTGCGCGGTTTCGAGTTCCGCGACATCGGACCTCGCGATCCAGTCACCCGCGAAGTCGTGGGCGGCCAGTCCCTTGGGTTCCTTTCCACCGAATACACCGTTCCGGTCATCGAAAATGTCCGCGCTGCCGTGTTCTATGACATGGGCTTCGTGAACGGTGGTTCCTGGGACATTGATGTCAGCAACCTCTACAGCGACGTGGGAGTCGGGGTCCGCCTCAAGCTGCCGATCAGCCCGCTGCCACTGTCCCTCGACTACGCCATTCCGGTGAACTCTCCCGATGCCCGCGCTGACAAGGGTGGCCAGTTCAACTTCAGCCTCCAATCGAACTTCTGATCGGATTCCCGATTCGAAAGCCGGCTCCAAACGGGGCCGGCTTTTTTGTTGCCCGGAAATCAGGCCTTGCCGACCAGACTCACCGTCGCCTCTGGGCAGGACTTCAGATGGACCCTGCGGCCTTCCGCAGAGCGCCGGATGTAGCCGAGAAGCGCGCGTTCACCATCTGACGGAACTGGGGCCACACTTGTGACCACCCCAGCCTCCCCGCCTTCGTCATCAACCAGAAGTTCGCCTCGCAGGCATGGAATCCCCTCGTCCAGACGGAGCCGCATGAGCCGACGGTTCACCTTTCCTGCGGACTTGATCCGCGAAATCACCTCCTGGCCGATGTAACAGCCCTTCGAGTAGGAAACATCCGTGCGATCCAACCCGGCCTCCGGAGGCAGAAGCCCAGGCTCCAACTCGCTGACCCAAGCCGGTATTCCCGCCGTGATCCGGCAGCTTTCGGCCTCATCTGGGTTCCAGGTTGGCAGATGACCGGAAAATTCATCGGCAACTCCTGCTGGATACCAGACATCCCATCCGGGAACACCAACACGGTCAGCCACGACCGCATACCCTCCGTCAGGGACTCCAGGCTCGGTGACTCCCGTCACATGTAACCTCAACCACTGATCACTGAGATCCTCCAGGACCGCATCGTCGGCAATGAGGTATCGGTCCAGCCTGGCGAAAAGCCCCTCAGCCCCATCGTGATCGCAGGAAACCCGGATCGCGCCATCGGCCACCGGATGGATCAACACACGGAATTGCAGCCGCCCCTTCGCGTCCGTGACACATGAGGTCATCGACCTTCGGGACGAAACGACTGAACGCACATCTTGGGTCACCTGTCCGTTGAGATAGCGCAGGGCATCGGGTCCGCGCGCCTCGATCAGGACGGGGGAAGGAAGTTCCAGCCTTTTCGATTCCATAAGGATCAAAGGTAGGGGCGGGCGACTGCCGAGTAGTCAAGGTCCGCCAGGCCTTCCCCGCAAAGACTGGCCATCCGCTGGGACACCGCATCGATGGCAGGAGTTTCCAATCCCGCCCGAACGGCAAGCTCGCGAACATAGCGGCTGTCCTTTTCCATGTTGTCCAATGAGAAGTGAGGGTCGAACTCGCCAACCGCCATGGTCGGAAGCTTCATGCCTGAAAGCACCGAGGAGCAGGCATTCTGGGAAACCGCTCCGATGAAAGCCTGTGGATCGATTCCATGACGGGTCGCAACCGCAAGGGCTTCCGCGAGAGCCTGCACCGTGCAGGCGGAAATCAGGTTGGTGGCGAGCTTCACCACCGTCGCGGCCCCGATTTTTCCGCAGGGGATCAATTCCTTGGCCGTGACCCTCAGGTAGGAGTCCGCCTCCTCGAGAAGGGCAGGATCTCCTGAGGTGTAGTAAACCAGGTTCCCGCCCTCCGAAGCCAGCTTGCTGCCGGTGAACGGCACGTCGAGAAATCCACAGCCGAGGGATTCACAGCGTCCGGCCAACCAGAGTGTGGTGTCCAGATCGACCGTCGAATGGTTGAGCACCACTTGATTCGGCCCCAGGCTTCCCGCGATGGTCTCGAAGGTCTGACGAACCGCAGGCCCATCCTTCAGATAAAGCGATACCCAGCGGGCCCCCTCGATCGCAGTCCGGGCGTCCCCCACCTCGCCAGCAATACCCTTCGGCGTGCGATTCCAGGCCCGGACCTGCCAACCGCCCACGGCCAGTCTGGAGTATGCGCGCGAGCCAATGATGCCGAGCCCGAGGACCGCAGCCTTTCCAGATGACTCACTCATTTCTGCCTTTGGAGTGCGAGTTCGACAAGCTTGTCCGCCTGCTTGTGGATCACCGCCACCTTCTCCGCGGTCGGGGCCACATCCTTGCCAAGAGTCATCTCAGATCGCAGTCCGGACAGAAGATCGCGCATCTCAAGATAGTTCGGACGCTCGGAAATGCGGGGCTCCAGCGATGCGACCGACTCCGTGTAGTAGTCGGCAATGTCCTCCCTCATGATGACCTTCGCGTGCTCCACGGAAAACTGCTTCTCCACCGCAGCGGATGCCACGCTGAGGGCACGCACCCAGCCGCCAAGGGAAATCAAATGCGCCAGATCCGCATCGCGGAGGCTCACCAACTCGCGCTCCACGTCCTTCTGGGTCGCGGCCAGTTCGGCCTTCAACTGATCAACCTTCTGGTCCCGGGCGCTTTCCAACAAGCTGGCGGCATGCCGGTTGACGCGATCTCCCGCTCCCAGTGCCTTGCCATAACGGGTCAGATCCGCCGCCAGGGACTCCACCTTGTCCATTTGACCGGACTGCACGATCAGGAACCCATCCGCGATGAGGAACCCGAGCTCCACAGCCAGGTCCGCACGGTCCAGCGGCATTCTCGCCCCTTGCTTCTGCGGGATCGGTGCCACTGGCATCGGCCCCAGATCCTTCAGGGTGTCAAACAGCTTGGAGATCGAGGGCGCGGTGAACTCATTGACGGCCAGTTCCTCCCTGACATGCGGATCATCCAGAAGATCAACTGGAATCGGATTCCGCTCTTTCCCACCTTCCTGGGCACTCGCCTGGGCACAGCACAGGGCCGCAAATCCCGAAAGCACGCTCATCGGTAACTTCATGGGTCCAGCGTGACACCGTCGCCGACTTTCCGCAATCGACAATCTTGAGCATGAGAGTTCTCCGTAGCAACAGAGCTGCCCGGGAAATCGATGCTCAAGTCGTCCTCACAACCTCTCAGAGACCCAGAGAGGCCTCAATTTCCGACCTGGTCAGGGACCTGTCGCCGTTCTTGTTGAAGGCATCAAACTTCTGGGAAGCCGCCGCCTGATCCGCCTCACCGGTGAGATACTCGTCCTTGGTGAGCGAGCCGTCATGGTTCTTATCCTTGGCCTCCAGAACCTTGTTGATGGCTTCACGCTTCTTGTCGTGCTCTTCCTTCTCCTTTTTCTTCTGGAGTTCAGCCTGCTTATTCTTCGCAGCTTGGTTCTTGTTCTGCTTGGCCTCAACAGGTGCGGCCACGAACAACAGGATGATCAAAAGGCTCAGTGATTTCATTCGATTACGGGTTCTTTAGGGGGCCAAACGAATTCATCATTCAGCAAATGACCACTTCCGAGAACTCCCTAAACCTGCCGAACTTTCCGCGGGCTTGACCTGCTGCGGATTTCATGTTGGCCTGCGGCTGGGAGGAATCCGAACTTTTAGGAATTTTCAAACCTCTTCCCGCCAAACTCAGCCACGTCCCTTTCAGGCTGAAACTCTTCCACCTTCTCAACCGTAACCGACCGCCACAGCCATGGATTGGACATCTCCCATCTGGTACGCCAGCTACCTTCTCGTTCTCATCGGTCTCTCCGGCTACGGATTCCACCGCCTGACCATCGTGTTCCTTTACTGGAAGCACTCCCGGAACCATCCGACTCCGAAAAAGCAGTTCTCCGAACTCCCTTTGGTGACCATTCAGCTCCCGGTCTTCAACGAAATGTATGTCGTGGACCGCCTTCTGGATTCGGTCGCGGCGATCGACTACCCGAAGGATAAACTTCAGATCCAAATCCTTGACGACTCGACGGACGAAACCGTCGAAATCTGCCGGAGTGGAGCAGAACGTCTTCGCAGCCAGGGATTTGACGCCGAGCACATCCATCGGACAGACCGCACCGGCTACAAGGCCGGGGCCCTTGAGAACGGCACCAGGTTCGCCAAAGGGGACTACCTGTTCATTCTGGACGCCGACTTCGTCCCGAATGCCGACGTTCTCCAGAAAACGATCCATTTCTTCTCCGATGACCGGATCGGCATGATCCAGACCCGCTGGGGCCACCTGAACCGCACCTTCAACGTCCTGACCCGCATTCAGGCGATGTTCTTGGACGGTCACCTTGAGCTGGAGCAGACCGCCCGCAACCGCAGCGGACGATTCTTCACCTTCAACGGCACCGCCGGCATCTGGCGCAAGTGCTGCATTGCCGACGCCGGTGGCTGGGAGCATGACACGCTCACAGAGGACATGGACCTCAGCTACCGCGCCCAGCTCAAGGGCTGGCGCTTCATTTTCCTCAACAACGTGGAGACGCCCGCCGAACTTCCGGTGGACATGGACGGCTTCAAAAGCCAGCAGCACCGCTGGACCAAGGGTTCGATCCAGGTCTGCAAGAAGGTCCTGCCCGCCATCTGGAAGAGCAACGTGCCGCTTTCCGTGAAACTGGAGGCCACCGCCCACCTTACCTCGAACTTCGCCTACCTGCTCCTGATCTGCCTCTGCTTCCTGATCTACCCGAACCAGCACGCCCAGCAGGACCTCGGCGCGGTCGGCTACTATCTTGTCAACGGCACGATCTTCTTCTTCTCGTCCGCCTCGGTCGCCCTCTTCTACTTCATGTCCCAGAAGGCCCTCCGTCCGAAGACCTGGTGGAAGGAAATCCCCTACCTGCCGCTGCTCCTCGCCCTCGGCATCGGCATGTCGATCAGCAATGCCAAGGCAGTCCTGGAAGCCGTCTTCAATCATCAGACCGCCTTTGTCCGCACCCCGAAATACGGAATCGACCAACAGGTGCAGAGCGACTGGAAAAAGAGCAGCTACAAGGCCATGAAGACCCTGACCCCCTTCATCGAGCTGCTGTTCGGTTTCTTCTTCCTTTTCGTAGTGGTGGAAGCCGCCATGCAACAACGTTGGGCTTCGGCGATTCTTCTGCTTCCCTTCCCCGTCGGTTTCTTCTATACGTCACTCTCGTCATTGGCCCGCCTGCTTCCCTCCGGTCGTGCTGCTGACACGCAACCCGTGTCCCGCAACATCCCCTGAAAATCATGTACGGCAAACTGCTGAGAATCACCCTAGTCCCCCTCACCTCCCTGCTCGCCACCCTCGCCCTGACGAGTTGTGGCACTTCCAAAGACACCCGCAACAAGGTTCTGGTCAGCGTCCGCGACCAGAAAATGTTGCTGGTCCGCGATGGAGTGGCCGTGAAGTCCTATCGGGTCTCCACGTCGAAGTTCGGCATCGGTGACCGCCCTGGCAGCAACTGCACCCCTCTTGGCCGCATGGAGGTCGCCAGGAAAATTGGCGACCGCAACCCTGCTGGCATGGTCTTCAAAACCCGCCGCCCAACTGGCGAAGTCATCAAGCCGAACGCCCCCGGCCGGGATCCCATTGTCAGCCGCATCCTCTGGCTGCGCGGCAAGGACCGCCAAACCTGCAATGCCTACGGACGATGCATCTACATCCACGGCACCGCCGAAGAATGGCGGCTTGGCACACCCGCTTCTTACGGCTGTATCCGGATGGGCTCCCGCGATGTGATCGATCTTTTCGGTCGCCTCGGAGAAGGCGCGGAGGTCCACGTGATTCGTGGCCCCTTGGCCTCCACCAGCCCTGGATCCGCCTACGCGTCCGTCGCATCGAATCGCTTTCACGGCAAGGGCGGTTAAATTCCGAGCGAGAAGCTTGACAGGACGCTCCGGATCCCTATCTTTCGCCCCCCACGCCCTCGGGCTTACCTCTTTTTTCCCACCATCATGGCCAATACCAAGTCAGCCCTCAAGCGCTCACGCCAGACCATCGTTCGCACCGAGCGCAACAATTCCCAGAAGAGCCGTCTGAAGACGATCCGCAAGAAGGCGCTCGCCGCGATCGCTTCCGGTGACAAGGCTGCGGCCAGCAAGGCACTGGACGTGCTCGCCTCCGCCGCCGACAAGGCTGCGAAGACGAATCTCATCCATCCGAACAAGGCTGCCAATCTCAAGAGCAAGGCTGCCAAGGCCCTCGCCGCTCTCGCCTGAACCGGAAACCTTTTTTCGGAGACGAAACAAGCGGACCGGTCACCCGGTGCCGCTTTTTTCGTGTAGACGCCATGTCCAAGCCATCTCCAAAGCCCGACCCTTCCCGCGAGCAGAAAGCCGCGCGAATTGCGTCCAATCCCTCCGCCTACAAGGTCTGCGAAGGCTGTGACTCCATCGTCGGAGCAGGCGCCGCCCTCTGCCCGAACTGCCACAGCTTCCGCTTCGATGTCACCGCCGAGCGCGTGGTCAAGCAGGCCCATTTCCTGGGATCCAGGGAGCAGAACTCTGTGACCGCCGAGGACATCAGCTGATCGTTCCCGACGGTGCGACTTAGCGGAACTTGAGCGGAAGGGCCTTCGACAGAGCCTCGAGCACCCCCTGATGCGCGGCATCGACCTCCTCGGCCTTCAGGGTCCGGTCCTCGGCCCGATAGACGAAACGGTAGGCCACAGACTTGCGATCGGCCGGGAGTTTCTCGCCAGTCGGATCCGTGAAGACGTCGAAGCAATCGAAGGAAACGAGCAGCGGCTGCTGGACCTTGGCGACGGCTTTCTCGATCTCAAGATTCGCCGTCGTGGCCGGCAGGTCCATGGCGGCATCGCGCGACGAACCGGGGAACTGCGGCAAAGGCTCGGCATGGGAAATGCCAGCGCGCAACTTGCGGAGTTTCGAAAGATCGAGTTCGACCACGAAAACCGCACCGCCGAGATCGAGTTCGCGCTCGCGGGATGGCAGGAGGCGTGCGAACACGCCGATCCCCTGCCCGTCCGCCTGGATTTCCGCTCCGAGGGCGAAGCCGGTGCGCTCCTTGGGAACCAACTGGAGTTTCACCGATGGCAGCAGCGCCGCGATGATGGCCTTGAGGTCGTAAAGATCTGCCGCGCGATCGGTCTGCGACCAACCCGCTGCCGTGACCGGGCCGGAGAGCACGATGGCAAGCGAATCGCTCTCGAGGTCCTTGGCCTTGCCTCCACCTTGATTGCGGAAAACGCGGCCGAGTTCGAAGAATCGGAGCGACTTGGTGCCGAGTCGGACGTTTCGCGCAGCGGTGGCGACGAGCCCCGGCACGATGCTCGGGCGCATGACGGCGTGGTCCTCGCTGAGCGGAAGTTTCACCCGGATGATGTCGCCATCCTGCATCGGACGCAGCGTGAGGGCATCGACCATCTGGGCATCGGAAATGAGCTTGATCGTCTGCGACTCATGGAAACCGAGCGACGCCAGGCTGCGGCGGATCGCCATGCCGGCATCGTAAGCGGCATCCACCGGCGAGGTCGGGACGAAGGTGCCCCTGAAGCGCGATGGGACCTGATCGAGCCCATGAACGCGGGCGATTTCCTCGACGAGGTCGATGTGGCGCTGGAGATCGGCGCGGAAGGAAGGCACGTCCCACTTGCCATCGGCGAGCTTCGAAAGCCCGAGACGGCTGAGGATTTCCTCGGCGTCTGTTAGAGTGATGGAGCCACCCATGAGCTG
>JAIYDT010000230.1 GCA_027487355.1 Verrucomicrobiaceae bacterium | reverse complement strand
GTGGACTCAAAGATCGCGAGCGAACCGTTCTCAAAGCGGGCGATGAAGGCGCAGGCGTCGTCGATCGTGACGGCCTGCTTTTCACCGGTGGCGGTGTGGACGCGCTCCTTGATGAAGGTTTCGGTCATGGCGCTCACGGACACGATGTCGCCGTTGATCCAGCGGGCGGTGTCGATGCAGTGGGCGAGCAGGTCACCCGTGACTCCGGAGCCGGCGGCTGCGGCATCGAGACGCCAGAGGCCGGCGCCGCCTTGTGGGAGTTCTTCGGAAATCGTCCAGTCCTGGAGGAAATTGGCGCGATAGTGGAAGATGCGACCGAGTTCACCGGCGTCGACGATGTTCTTCGCGAGCGTGACGGCGGGGAGGAAGCGGTAGTTGTACCAGACAAGGTTCGGCAGTCCGGAGGCCTCGACGGCCTTGACCATGGCCTCGCCCTGTTCGCCGTTGAGGGCGAGTGGCTTTTCGCAGAGGATCATCTTGCCGTGCTTGATGCACTCGAGGGCGATCTCGGCGTGGGAATCGTTCGGCGTGCAGATGTCGACGGCGTCGATGTCGTCGCGCTTCACCAGCTCGCGCCAGTCGGTTTCGTAGGAGGCGTAGCCCCACTTTTCGGCGAAGGCGGCGACCTTCTCCTTGTCGCGACCGCACACGGCCTGGCGGACCGGGACGTGCTGGGTGTCGAAGAAGTGGCTGAGCTGCGAGTAGGCGTTGGAGTGGGTGCGGCCCATGAAGCCGTAGCCGATGAGCCCGATGCGGATTTCTTTTTTCATGATCAGAAGAGGTGGGAGGTGGGTTGAGGATTGAGTCGAAACGAATTCAAGCGGCGCCGGGGGTTTTCGAATGGGCGTTCTGCGGGAAGTCGAAGGTCAGGACGAGCGGTTCGGTTCCCAGGTTCTCGATTTCCACGCCGCCGCGATTGAGCGCGGCCTGGGTGATGAATCCGATCTCGGGATAGACTTCGCCAAGCTTCATGTCCTGGTGATAGGTCACTTCGAGTTTCCCAACCCGGCCATGGCCACGGTTGGTGTGGAACAGCGCGGGGCACTCCGAGCTGAACTTGGTCTTGGCTCCGGGCGCGAGGATGAGGCGGAGAATGGAGGCCTTCTGGTCGCCGAGGAAGTCACCGTAGATGATCCACTTCGCCTCAACGCCTTCGCTGGAGAATTCCTTGGCAGTGATGGCCGGGCGCGAATTCTTTTTGACGAAGTCCGGGTCCTGATTGGCGGCGAAGTCGAAGGTCTTCACCAGGAACTCCCAGTCTTCGTGCTTGTCCTTCGGATAGTCTTCCTCACGGCAGGCATAGAAGGCGTCAGCGGCTCCGATGCGGCCGTCAAGCGTGCGATCCTCGGCGAGGAAATGCTCATCCATCGTGACGTGCAGCTCGTGCGTGCAAAGGTCGGTTGGCGAATGCAGCACGCCGTTCGGCATCACGAAGCCGTTGTCGATGTGCATCATCGTGTGCGGCGAAAGATGGCGCACGCCGTTGTATTCGCCCTGTCCCCAACGCTTCATGCAGGCAAGGAACTCGTCCTTGGTCACGAAGGGATAGAGGCCCATGGCCGTGGTGTGATAGTGCGACGGATTGACTCCCGGGTTGTCGTAGGAATTGATGTCATAGACCTCCCATTTCGCCCAGTGAAGGTGGTGGGGAATGGGGTTCAGGTTGTCGAATTTCTTGGAAACGATCGGCCAGGTGGCCTTGCCGAACAAGGATTTCGCGAAAGCGGTGACCTTCTCTCCCATGACGGCTTCCGGATTGGTCTCGATCAGATCCTGAAGCGAGATGACCTGCCCACTGGGGGTGAGCACGTGGGCTTCTCCTTCACGGAAGGGGGCCTTGCCGGTGCGGGTGTCGATGACGCCTGTCACGATGGGCACGGTGCAGCACATCCAGACTTCATCGAGGCCGGTCCCGTTCATGTAGTGCGGGTAATACGAGGCCGCATCGAGACGGAGGCGTTTGCCCGGCGTGCAGAAGGTGCGACCGGCGTAGCGGTGCAGAAGCTGAAGCACGCCATCGTTCTGATCGAGGCAGTCCTGGAGAATCGAATCCGATCCTCCATCGATGACGTCGTGTTGCGGGTATTCGTGCAGTTTGTCCGGGAGAATGGAGGTCGAAGCAGCCATGGCAGATGGGTCCTGAAGTTGGTGGGGTGGAGTGGAAGGAGGGAAGTGGCCCCGGCTCGTGGGGGGCACTCCAAGTCAAGTGATGGATGGATCAAACCCGCCTGCCCGGGAGTGGGCGGCGGGTTGTGAGGGATTTCGCCTCAGAGCGCCTCGTCGACGGAGACCATGGCCTTGAGGATGGTCTGCCAGGTTTCCGGCTTCTCGAGGATGTCGTTCGGGAACATGCAGCCGTCCCAACAGATGTGCTTCATGCCGCGGCTTTCGGCGTCCTTGAGCCAGAAGGCCGAGCACTTGGCGATGTCGAGCTTGCCGTTCGGATCGTCGGCGCGGCAATGGCGGCCGGTCTTGTCGTGCGAGCCGGTGCCGTGGACCGAGCCGTCGTTCTGGGCGACGTGGAAATCGATCGTCCAGGGGCGAAGGGCGTCGGTGAGGGTCTTGTAGGCGGGCCAGAACTCCTCGTCGGTGTAGCCTTCCTGGAGGAGGGCCGCCTCGGGGGCGTTGTAGCCCATGAGGTAGAGGTAGGTGTGGGCAAGGTCAGCCTGGAAGCCGACGGTTTCCGGCATGCCGGTCGCCTCGAGGGTGTCGAGCATGGCCTTCCAGGAATGCATGCCGCCCCAGCAGATTTCGCCTTCGGCGGCGAGACGCTCGCCGTGTTGTGCGGCGACCTTTCCGGCCTCGCGCCAGGTCTCGGCGATGAGCTTGGTGTTGCCGGCGGGATCGGCCGACCAATCATGCACGCCACCGGCGGAGTCGATGCGGATCAGGCCGTAGTCGCGGACGCCGTGGGCCTTGAGGATGTCGGCGATGCGACAGGCCTTCTCGACGGCGAGGACGAAGTTTTTCCGATCGTCAGCGGAGCCGAAGGCCGAGCCTCCAACGGTGCCGGGCCAGACAGGAGCGACCAGCGAGCCGACCTTCAAACCGCGTGCCGCGATTTGATCGGCCATGGCCTTGATCGTGTCTTCGGAGGCATCCGGATCGGTGTGCGGGTGGAAGAGGAAGAGGTCAACGCCGTCGTATTTGCGGCCGTTGACTTCGGCGGCGACGGTGAGGTCGAGCATGTGCTCGAGCGAGATCGGCGGGTGGTCGGTGCCGGGTTCTTTCCCGACGAGGCCGGGCCACATGGCGTTATGGAGTTTCATGATCAGGTTTTCAGGTTGAAGTGTTCAGTTCTAAGGGAGAGGAAGACTGCTGGTTTCTGGCACCGGAAGGCAGTGAAGAGGGCGGCATCTACGATGGAGCGGAGGGCATCGTTTCAGACTAAATGCCCGAGATAAACCCCCAATTTACAGTGGCAAATACTGCATTTTCGGACTCGCCGATGATCTCGATGGCGTCCGATCCGTGGGGCCGGATGGAAGTCACGACCCCGAAATCCGCCGGAACGGCTGCGACGCCCTGGACGATTCGCAGGGAAACCGTTTCCTCCAGGGTGAATTTCCGCGCTGTCGGGATGCCCTGCGCCGCCAGACGGTCCTCGCGGGCGACGTCCGGTCCATCGCTGAAATGCGAGCAGACTTCCTCGATTCCGAGCCGTCCGAAGTGTCTGCCGTTCCAAGGTTCGGCGTGGCGGCCACCATTCGAGATCCAGAACAGCGTGGCCGGGAAATCCTGCGGGTTCTTCAAGGAGAACCACACGTAGCCATCCATCACGACGGCCGACCAGGCAAAGGGCTGCTTGGCGGTCGCGGGCTCGCTGACCATCATCGCCAGGTCATCGAAGCCCTTTCGCGCCGGGTAGCGGGTCAGGTCGGTGGTGCCGCCATTTGCCAATGGGACCTCGCGGAGATCGGTGAAGGTCGCGCCGGGTTTCAACGCGCCGTATTCGCGATTCTCCGGATTCGAAAACAACCCCGGATAAACGGACGCCCAACGGAACGGGGAGACACTGAC
>JAIYDT010000032.1 GCA_027487355.1 Verrucomicrobiaceae bacterium | reverse complement strand
GGCCGCCCGGTCGGGCTCATCGACAGCCAGGACCTGGCCCGGCTGAAAATCGTCTGAACCGCCCATCGGCCTCTTGATTCTTTAACTTCCCCAAAGTATCAAGACGGCCACCGAATGGCCCGGCCCCGCTCCATCAAGCTCTCCGATCGATTGGCGGAAAACCGTCGTCGGCCCCGCCCCTCGTTCGCTGAGGTCCTGCGGGCCGCGAACCAGCGGGCGCACGACAAGGCCAATCGCCGGATCGGAAAGCGCAGCCAGAAATCCATCCAGGCCGAAAACCCTCGCTCTCTCGACCACGAGAACCGTCGGCTCGACAAAAAACGCGGCCAGAAATCCATCCAGGCCGCCATCGCCTCCTCGAGTCCAGCTCCGGCCGAGGTCGCGGAAGTCGAACACGAGTTCGACCGCATCCCGTTCGTCAACCGCCTCATGCGATGGATCTTCGGACTGATCCTCATCCCCTTTGGCGTGGTGACCACCTTCACATTCTTCGGACAGTTTTCCCATGCCGCCATCGACCGCGACTTCTGGCAAACCTCCGCGTTCTGGTACTTCGCCACCGGCTCCCTGGTGATGGGCGGTTGGTTCCTTTCCGGCCTGCTCCAATCCGTCTTCCTCTACCTCTATGTCCTCGGCCACGAGCTGACTCACGCGATGTTCGTTTACCTGTTCTGTGGAAAGGTCACCGACATGCACGTCAGCCTTGAGGGCGGCTACATCACCACCAACAAGACCAACCTGATCATCGCGCTTTCCCCCTACTTTGTGCCGTTCTGGTCCGTCGTCGCCGTCGCGATCTTCATGCTATTCCGCCACACCACCGGCCTGCCCGTCCATGCCGACAAGGTGCTCTTCGCCGCCACCGGCGTCACCTGGACCTTCCACTTCGTCTGGACCCTCTGGATGATCCCGCGCGATCAACCGGATCTGAAGGAAAACGGCACCTTCTTTTCCCTCGTCGTCATCTACCTCGCCAACCTCCTCGTGATGGCACTGCTGCTCTGTCTCGCCTCCGACTCGCCCTTGCAAAGTGCCAGGGACTTCGCCCACGAGTGGATCCGCCATGCTGCCGTGGGGGGCGAGATCGCATGGAGATGGATCGTGGATCGAAGATAAGAAATCCAGATCCCCTAGCCCAATCCAGCAGCGGTCAGAGTCATTGACGATTGATGACTGACGATTGCTGAATTTTGAATGGAATAAGCCCTTCAAATCAAATATCAGCAATCAACAATCGTCATTCATCAATCCCGATCCCCGATCGCCCGTAGGGCCCCCGATCCTCTTCCAAAATCGTCACCCTTCCCGACCTGCGATCTTGGGAGAAAAGGTTAAGTTCCGCGTGTTGACCCCCTTGCACGCCATGAACGACCTCATCCACCCGACGCCCATCCCCGACACCACGCCAGTCGCCTCCGAGCTTACCTTCGGAGAAACCTGGGACTCCGCCGCCATCGCCGAACTCATCCGCTCGAAATCCAGCCAAGGCGAAACCCCGGCCTTCCTCTTCCTCGGCAAGACCGAGACCGCCCTCCTTCGCGAGCACTTGGCGGAAGCCTTCGGCGAGGAGGCCGTCGCCACCCTCAAGGCCTCCTACTATCGCGGCCTCGAAGTCATCCCTTTGGAATGCCCGTCCTTCGTCTTCACTGGTGGCCGCAAGACCCGCCGCATCCTCCAGGATCCCATTTCACACCGCCCCGCCTGGCAGGATCGCGAAATCTCCGGCCTCTGGCAGATGCGGATCGACTGAATTTCTATTCGTTTCGAATTTCGTGCTTTCCCCCCGCCCCTCTGCTTGACAGGTCGGGAAATTTGGCCATTCTCCCGCCCCCGCCGCGTCGGAAACGTGGAGGAACCGCATTCTCATGAAAAAGGATCTTCATCCCAAATACAACCCGGCTGTGTTCGTCGACATGACGACCGGTGCGCGTTTCATCACCCGCTCCACCAAGGAGTCGGCCAAGAAGGAAATCATCGACGGCGTTGAGCACAACGTCATTTCGATGGGTATCACCTCGAACTCCCACCCGTTCTTCACCGGACAGAAGCAGTTCGTCGATACCGAAGGTCGCATCGACAAATTCACGAAGCGCTTCGGTGCTGTCCGTCGCGTCGGCAAGCCGAAGATCGAAGCCTGATGCCACTCGCCGGAGCTCCTCCGGCGACAACGGATTTCCCAAAACGCCCGTCCGCTCCCTGCGGCCGGGCGTTTTGCTTGGCGTCCGCCCCTTCCAACGCTTTCCTCCTACCGTGCTCGCCAAACGCATCATCCCCTGTCTCGACGTGACCGACGGCCGCGTCGTCAAAGGCGTCAACTTCGTGGACCTCATCGACGCCGGCGATCCGGTCGAGTGCGCCATGGCCTACAACGCCCAGGAGGCCGACGAACTCGTCTTTCTCGACATCACCGCCTCGTCCGACAACCGCAACACCATGGTCGATGTGGTCCGCCGCACCGCCGAGCACTGCTTCATCCCCCTCACCGTCGGCGGCGGCATCCGTTCGGTCGACAACATGCGGGAAATGCTTTGGGCCGGGGCCGACAAGGTCGGGGTCAACACCTCCGCCGTGAACAACCCCTCGCTCGTTGACGCCGGAGCCAAGGCCTTCGGCAGTCAGTGCATCGTGGTCGCGATCGACGCGAAACGCGAGGGCCCGGGCAAATGGGGCGTTTACACCCACGGCGGCCGCACCCCCGTCGGACTCGATGCCATCGAGTGGGCCAAGGAGGTCTGGCGTCGCGGAGC
>JAIYDT010000478.1 GCA_027487355.1 Verrucomicrobiaceae bacterium | reverse complement strand
TTGTTGGTCGGGATCTTGTGGGGCGTGCCGATCGAGTCCACCAGGGTCTCGGGAAAGGCACCGGTCAAGGCCATCGGCCTCGCCATCACGGTGGCCTGGAGAGCCTCGCCGGTGTCGGAAATGACCTCGTCTCCGTCGGTGCCATGCAGGCTCAGGGGCTCGTAGATCGGCACCATCGTGATGGTGGTGGCCGTGGCGAGGGCCGCGAAAACCAGCCCGGCGAGCATCAGAAATCCCGTCTTCATGGGACTTTCCTAGGCCGGGAAGAGTTGAGACTCAAGACGCAAGACTTGAAGACGCAAGACTCAGAGACCATTCCGCCTCACTTCGCCTCCTTCAAGACCTTGCGGTCGAGATCGCGGATCAACTTCAGGGCATCCTCTTCGGTCGCGCCGTGATTGCCGGTGATCTTGACCAGGATGCGCTCGTCAAGCGGCAGGTTGACTTCGATGGATTCGCCGTTCTGCTTGATCAGGGCACGATCGCCGCCAACCCGCTTGACCTTGAAGCCCTGGGATTCCGCCACCACATCGTTCGCCACCAGGCCGATAATCAGCTTCACGGTGGGTGAGTCATAGATCACCTCCAGCAGCATTTCCTTCGCTCCATCCTTCTGGAGATAACTGCGCTTCATGACCCGGCCACCTCCCATCAGGGCGGGCACGTCCTCGGTCTTGATCGACTCGGCCTTCCAGCCATCGGGGGCATCCGGCAGGGTTGATTTGATCAAGGTCGCCTGCTGCTGGTCGAGCACGCCCTTGGCCTTGTCCATCGCCGCGCGGGCCTCCTCGATCTTTCCTGCGCGATACTGCTTCACCGCCTCGCGCAGCGCATCCTCGAAGGGCTCCGGCTTCGGCGTTTCCGCCATCAAGGCAGAGGACATCAGGAGAAACGTGGTGAAAAGGCTGTTGCGCATTTCACACTTGTAAGCGCATCGACGACCGTGCGCAAGAGGATTTCTGATTTGGCCGGGAGGATCAGAATCTCGGAGTGGACGCTCCGAAGATGGACTGAAGCAGAGATGCTCCAGCCACGACACGAAAAACCCCGGCCACTTGCGTGGACGGGGTCTTTGGAAAGTTGAGGTTCGAAGAGAGCCTCAGGCTTCCTCTTCTTCCTTGGTGTCGCCGGCGTCCACCGAGATCGTGAGCGTGGTGGTGACCTGCGGGTGCACGCGGACGGTGACCTCGCTCTTGCCGGACTTCTTGATCGGCTTCTCGAGCTCGATGGCGTGGCGGTCGATGACGATGCCGGCGGCTTCGAGTTCCTTATGGATGTCGATGTTGGTGACCGAACCAAAGGCCTTGCCGCCCTGACCGGTGGAGAGGACGAACTTCGGCTTGATCTTGGAAATCTTGTTGGCGAGTTCCTGGGCGGCAGCGAGTTCTTCAGCTTCGCGGGCGGCGCGGGTGGACTTCAGGGAAGCGACGTGGCGGAGGTTGGCCTTGGTGGCCTCGAACGCCTTGCCCTGTGGGACGAGGAAATTGCGGGCGTAACCGGCACGAACTTTAACAACATCGGCTTCAGCACCGAGGCCTTCGATTTTTTCGCGGAGAATGACTTGAGCGTTTGCCATGGGAGTTCGTGGAACGTTTGTGGGGGCGGGGAGATAGTCATCGTGGCAGGGGGAGTCAAGGAGAATGAACCACATCCTGCATTCGAGTGGGATTTTTCGGGAAATTCGGGGATCTACGCCCTTTTCGGGGGAGCCGGGATCTTTAATGAGTGCTCGTCGGTCCTATCCGACCTATGGGACTCATCAGACTTATATTTGCTAGAAAGCCCATGCCTAACCCTCTCCGTCATGCCGTCCTTTTCCTGCTGCTGGCCATTTCCGCCCGCGCCGGAAAGATCCACGATCCGTCCTCCATCGTCCGCTGCGGCAAGGATTCCTGGTATTTCAGCACCGGCCAAGGCATCAAGTCTGCCCGCTCGCCGGACTTGCTGACCTGGACCGACGGCCCGCCGGTTTTCAAGACCTTCCCCGCCTGGCACTCCGAGATCGTTCCAGGAAACAAGGGCCATCTCTGGGCCCCGGACGTCATTTCCCGAAACGGCCGCTACTGGCTCTATTACTCGGTCTCCACCTTCGGAAAAAACGTGTCGGCCATCGGACTGGCATCCTCCCCCACCCTCGATCCGGAAGGGAAGGACTTCGGATGGAAGGACGAGGGCCTGGTGATCCGCTCGCAGCGCTCGGATCCCTTCAATGCGATCGATCCTGCCGTGATCGCTGCCTCCGACGGCCACCTGTGGATGACCTTCGGCTCGTTCTGGACCGGCATCCAGTTGGTGGAGCTCGATCCGAAGACCGGCTTCCTGAAAAAGGACGCGAAGCCGAAGCAGATCGCCTGGAATGAGGAAAAGCAGCAGATCGAAGCCCCCGCGATTGAGTCACGTGGCGGCTATTTCTACCTCTTCGTTAACTGGGGTCTCTGCTGCCGTGGCGCCAACAGCACCTACGAGATCCGCGTCGGCCGCAGCAGGTCGATCACCGGGCCCTATCTCGACCGCAACGGCCGCGACCTTGCCACCGGCGGTGGCTCGTTGTTTGTAAAAAGCGAGGGCGACCTCATCGGCCCGGGGCACTTCGCGACGATCGAGGGATTTCCACACACCCGCTTCGCCTTCCACTACTACGATGGCAAGGCCTTCGGGCAGTCGAAGCTCGGAATCCGCGAATTGACGTGGACGAAGGACGGCTGGCCAGAGGCAGGGAAATGGATCCTGCCCGCCTCACCGAAATGAGGTAGCGTGTTTCCGCCGCTTTCACCGTAGTCTCCGCCATGCGCCTGCTGCTCGCCCTTTTTCTAACAGCCACCGCCTTCGCCGCCCCGAAGCCCAACATCGTGTTCCTGCTGGCAGACGATCTCGGCTATGGCGACCTCGGCTGTTATGGTCAGAAAAAGATCAAGACCCCGAGCATCGACAAGCTCGCCACCCAGGGCCTGCGGTTCACGAACTGCTACGCCGGCAACACCGTTTGCGCCCCATCCCGCTGCGTGCTTTACACGGGTCGCGATGCCGGCCACGCCCGCATCCGTGGAAACTTCGCCCGCGCCGGTGGACTCCCCGGCCCGAAGGTCGACCAGACCGTCCATCGCGCCAATCTGCTCGCGGAAGACACCACCCTCGCCGCCGTGCTTTCAAAAAGCGGCTACCGCACCGCCTTGGTCAACAAGTGGCACCTCGACGGCTTCGATCCCAAGGCCGGCCCGCTCGACCGTGGCTTCGATGAATTCAAGGGCTGGCTCGTCAGCGCCCCCAGCACCTATGCCTCTGCCTATTGGCCCTCGCAGCGCTTCGATCAGCGCGACCTGAAGGACGTCCCCGGCAACCTTGACGGAAAACACGGCCTCCACAACACCACTCTAACAGTCGATGAGGCGATCGGCTTTCTCGACCAACCGAAGACCGCCCCTTTCTTCCTCGTCGTCGCCTTCAGCGCCCCGCACGACCCCTGGGAGCCACCCAGTCAGGAACCCTACGCGTCGGAAACCTGGACCGACACCCAGAAAAACTACGCCGCCCTCACCACCCACCTCGACACCGAAGTCGGCCGCTTCCTTTCCCATCTCGACTCGAAGGGCCTCGCGGAAGACACCGTCGTCTTCTTCACCTCCGACAATGGAGCTGCGAAATCCGCACCGCGTGAATTCTTCAACTCCTGCTCGGGACTCCGTGGTTGCAAGGGCGACCTCTATGAAGGCGGCATCCGCGTGCCGATGATCGTCCGCTGGCCCGCACAGGTCCCGGCGGGAAAGACTTCGGACGCCATCTGGTCCTTTGTCGACTTCATGCCCACCGCGCTTGAGTTGGCAGAAGCCGAATACGATGGCGATCTCGACGGCTCCAGCGTGCTCGACTTGCTCAAGACCGGCGAACCGCGCGACACGGACCGGCTTTACTACTGGGAGTTCCCGGAAAAGGAGCTCACCCAGGCTGCGCGCGAAGGAAAGTGGAAGGTCGTCCGCCCGACGAAAAACGCCCCGTTGGAGCTCTACGATCTTTCCGCAGATCCGAATGAATCCAAGGACGTCGCCAAGGACCATCCGGAACTCATCGCCCATTTCGAGGATGAAATGAAAGCCCACCGCGAGGCATCGGAACACTGGCCGGACTGAAAGCGGATTGCATTTCGCGCACCCCTCAAATTCGGGAATAGATCCGACGATCTGCGGGACGTATGGTCTCAGTCATGCGCTTTCTCCTATTGCTGTTTGCCCTATTGCTTCCCCTTCATGCGCAGACCGGGGCCTCCGATCGCGACTATGCCGTGAAGACCCTCGATCGCATCGCGCGGCCGGTCATCCAGTCGCTGGCGGAGGGAAAGTTGAAGGAAAAGCTTCCACTCGGAAAAGGCGAGGAATCGCGGAAGCCCTACACTTATCTTGAGGCCTATGGTCGCACGCTTTCCGGCATCGCACCCTGGCTCGCGCTCGGCCCCGATTCCACTGCCGAGGGAAAACTCCGCGCGAAGTACATCGAGCTTTCCCGCAAGGCTCTCGTCAATGCCACCGACCCGAAGTCACCCGACTTCATGAACTTCACCACCGGCGGGCAGCCTCTCGTCGACGCCGCTTTTCTCTCCCTCGGTTTGCTGCGTGCTCCGGATCAAATCTGGACGCCTCTAACAGCCGAGCAGAAGACCAACGTCACCGCCGCCCTAAAGTCCACCCGCGTCCTCAAGCCCGGCGAGAACAACTGGCTGCTCTTCACCGCCCTCGTCGAGTCCGCCTTGTGGCAGTTCACCGGCGAATGCGAAATGCCCGGCATCGAGAAAGCCATTGCCAAGCACGAGGAATGGTATGTCGGCGATGGGACCTATGGCGACGGCCCCAACTACCATTGGGACTACTACAACAGCTTCGTCATCCAGCCCGCCCTCATTGAGGTGCTCAAGGTCTGCAAGGCCAAGGGCTCGCCACTCGGCGGCAAGCTCCCCACCATCCTCGCCCGCGCCCAGCGCTACGCCGAGGTCCAGGAGCGGCTCATTTCCCCGGAGGGAACCTTTCCTGTCGTCGGTCGCTCCAGTGCCTATCGCTTCGGAGCCTTTCAAACCCTCTCCGTCATCGCGCTCCGCCATGAACTGCCGAAGAGCGTCGAACCCGCCGCCGTTCGTGGCGGGCTCAATGCCGTCGTCCGCCGCATGATCGAGGCCCCGGGAACCTTCGATGCCCAGGGCTGGCTGCGGGTCGGGGTCGCCGGCTACCAGCCCGACGTGAAGGAAGCCTACATCTCCACCGGCAGCCTCTACCTCTGCCTCAACGGTCTTCTCCACCTCGGCCTCCCCGCCAACGATCCCCTCTGGACCGATCCACCAAAAGGCTGGACCCAGAAGCGGCTGTGGGCCGGGGAAAACGTGCCTTCGGATCATGCGAGGTGAGAAGCCAATCCGCCTAACAGTAGGTCATACTCTGATGAGATTCACGCGCTTCCTAATAGGTCTCATGGTATTCGCGATCGCGGAACTGGCCTTGCTTTGCATCCATCTGCTTGACTGGGGCTTGAAGTATCATGGCCTTGGCGAGATATGGAAATCATCCGAGATGGAGTTACCCTGGATTTCCAGTGTTTCACTGGCACTGGCTCCGATAGGCTGGTGGAGTTCGCTGCCAGCCTTGTTCCTTGCCATCGGCGCCGGATGCAGGGCACGCCGGAAGGTACGAGCACTCGATGCATTCGCAATGGTTTGCGGCACTGCGGTTCTTTGGATCACAGTCCTGGGTTCGATCACGCCATTTTTCAAGTTGATCTATTACATGGGAGTTCCAGCTGAACTCGTCATCACGCCCACGCAATGGGCGGGAAACCTCTCACTCCTTGCATCCTCTGCCTTATGGATGATCTGGTGCATCAAAGACCTTCGCATGAAGCCCGGAAAGTCATCGATTGAGGAAAGCCAATAACGCGTGAAGACTGCAATGGGATTGGCCCTCGCTCCCCGTATTCCAACCCTGAAGACCAGCAGCCATGCCCTCCAATCCCCGCCCCCTCCGGAAACTCAAGGCCGGACTGGATGCCACGGCGGACTACGACCTGTGGCTCGCTCCTTTCGACAAGAAGTCACAGGCCTCTTGGGCCGCCGATTGCGCGGAGCATGTGTTGATCCATTTCGAGTCCATCCATCCGGACGATGAACGACCTCGGAAAGCCATCGAGGCCGCCAGGCGATGGGCGCGGGGCGAAACCAACATGATGCCCGCCCGTGCTGCTGCGGTGGCCACCCACGCCGCCGCCCGCGATTCGGATCACCCTGCTGCCATCGCCGCAGCGCGCGCCGCAGGTCATGCCGCCGCCACTGCCCATTCGATCCGCCACGCCCGGGGCACGGCGGCCTACGCGATCGTTTCCGCCATGAATGCAGCCCGAGCCGAGGACCGGGACGCAGCCGGTAAAGCCGAGCGGGAGTGGCAGTTGGATCACTTGCCGCTCAGGGATCGATCAGCCCCAATCTCCCCAGAACTACCACTGGCAAAGCCCTAGGGCTGCTGTCATGCTCGGGCGAGTGACTTGCCTGCGCTCCATCGCCCTGATGTTTTTTGCCACCGTGGCCCTCACGATGGCGCAAGAGAGCCCGCCAGTCTTCAGTTCGATCCTCTATCAGCCCTACATGCCGGATGCGCACACGCTTCATCTTTGGCATCTGGATGAGAAAGCGACACCGTTCCAGGACCAGGCAGGCCAGGGAACCCCACTGCGCGGCCTTCTGAATCTCGCAGCTCCGGAGGTCACCTCACTTCCCGGCCTCGGCACCGGGGTTTCCTTCCACTTCAATGTCGGAGGGACACCGCGTTTGTCCGACCTTCAAGGGGCCATCCTGCTTGCAACACCCAGCCTCCAGACCAACGGCGGCGACAACGTCCAGCCCCCCTTCCCCTATTTCGGCAAGGACGGAGCCTTCACTTACGAGGCCATGGTGAAGCTCGACATTCCTCCATCCAGCGCCGGTGGCATCGCCCTCGGCCTGATTTCCATGGACGGCGATGGCAGCGACCGCGTGTTCAATTTTCGGATCGAACGCGATGGCTTCCTCGCATTCATTCCCCTGCCCCATTCAGGCTCGGCCGGAGGCGCTCTTGCCACCATCCCGACCACCGGCCCCGATGCCATCGATGCGACCCATTGGTTTCATGTCGCCGTCACCTACGACGGCAACGCAGGTGTCACCAACAACCTCAAGCTCTACTGGACCCGCGTGGATGGGAAACCGAGACCGGCCAACTTGATCGGCCGTGGCACGCTTTCAAACGACCTGAATGGCATCCTCGGCGACTTCGCCATTGGCAACGAGGCACGCAGCTTCAGCGGAAACGCCGAAGCCGAGCCCTTTCCCGGCATCATTGACGAGGTCAGGATCAGCGACATCGCCCGTTTGCCGGATGACTTCTTCTTCGTGCCCGAAAAGCCACAGACTGTCAGCAATCCCGCCTCGCAAGCCCCCTCCGCCGCCTCCCGGAACTCCCTGTCCCTGACCGGCATCCTGATCGACAACCAGGCGGTGATCGTGCCGAAAACGAAGGAGATCATCGTGCCGCCGGGGCTTCATCGACTCGACTTCGATTTCGGCTACCCGGTCGATCGTCTCACCGGACCGGTCACGCTCCGTTGCCAGCTCGAAGGCGTCGATGAGCGCTGGCAGGAAACCGGTCGCGGCATGGCCCTGTCCTATCAGGTCCTCGGAGCCGATGGAGAAGTGCTCTCCCAGGCCCAGTTCGCGGCACTCGGACGCAGCCGCGACTGGGAAACCAGCCTCGAGGACGCAGCCATGACTGACCGCCGTGAGCCGATCTTCATTCCCGCCGGAGCCAAGTCCCTGCGGATCATTCTCGGATCCGGCTCACCTGATACCACCGGGTTCTTTGAAATCGACAACCTCTCCGTCGTCGATGCCTCCAACCCAGCCAGCCCGCTCGAACTCTGGTCAAACGGGGATTTCTCCAACGGCGAAAACTTCGGATCACCCGCCGGAGTTCCCTCGGGCTGGCATCGCGGAGGCACGGATGCCGCGATTGCACGTCTCATCACCAACAAAACCGCTCCGTCGATCGGACTGGTCGACGGAGACCAGAACAAGCACGGCGAATGGATCTCCACCCAACCCCTTCCGCCTGACCTGTCTGGCAAAACCCTGATCCTCTCCTGGCAGGAAGCCTTCAACGTCATCGGTGGCAGCACCCACCGCGCCACTTATGTGAACGTCCCTTCCGGAACCTATCTCTTCCGCGCCATCGGAGCGTCTGGAGATGGCATCTCATCTCCAGACAGCATCTTGCTCAAGGTCACGATCCGCACCGCCATTTCCGAACAACCCTGGTTCATGCCCACCATGGTCGGAGGAACCATTGCCATTCTCTCCGCCTTGATCGTCACCAGCCTGCGCCAGCGGGAAAAGCACAAGCTCGACCGGCTGCGTTATCAGAACGCACTCGAGCAGGACCGCAGCCGCATCGCGCGCGACATGCATGA
>JAIYDT010000017.1 GCA_027487355.1 Verrucomicrobiaceae bacterium | reverse complement strand
GTCCGCTCGCGCTTGGTCAGCCAGTCACAGAAGGCCCGGGCGTTGTCGCGGGTGACATAGACCACCGGATGGTCCTTGGTCTGTTCGAAGTCGGTCTTGCGCAAGGGTTTTGCCCCACTGCTCTTGTCGGCCACGAAGGCCTCGTAGTCCCTGACACGGGTTTCCCAGATCGAGACCATCAGTTCGCCCTCGCTGCCGTACGGGACGAACTTCATGTCGAGCCCGTTCTTCCATGGCTTGTCGAAACGCACGCCCTGGTTTTCCTGGAGGGGCTTGTCGAGCGTGATGAGGTCGCCCGGTTTCATCTCCAGATTCAGCGTGAGCGGCTTGTAGCCATCGAGCACGATGGTCAGGGTGACCGGCCCGGGTTTCACCTTCTGGATGACAAGAGGCAGCGAGGTGTCGCCAACCGGCGGACCGTTGTTGAGATAAACCGCTGCTCCTGGGGGCGTGGTGCTCAACATGATCCGGCCATAGGGAATGAGACGGACCAGAATCCGGAATGGCTTCAGCCCTTCATTGCGGGCGCGTTCGCTGATCGCCGGGTCATTGAAGCCCTCATCAAAGCGGGCCATCATTTCATGATCCGCCGTGAGGTAACCTTCCTTGATGGCCGCATCGCGCAGCCAGGCGCAGTAGGCATCCGCCTCGCCCTTCGAGGCCAGCACACTGGGTTGCGGCTTGCCATTTTGGGAAATGGGAAAGAACTCGACCGCCTCGATCTTGCGTTTGGTGGCGTTCACGAACCGTCGCCACGATCCTTCCGACACCAGCAAGGAGCCGACGTGCTCTTCAACCGAAGGCTGATAACCAAGGCCCTGATGATCTTCCCACGCCACCCCGATCTCCGGTGGAGAAAAGATCTCCAGCTCCTTGCCGAGCGGCATTGGTTCGTTCACGGCGCTTTGTGGAATCTTGCCCTTGACGGTCATCGGCTGATAGCCGGGCTTTCGGATGAGATACTCCACCTCCGCGCCGACCGGAGCCTTCAAGGTCAGCGGCGTCACGCCGAGCCAGACCTCATCCTTGCCGATCACCTCGGCCCCTTCCGGATAGCTGACCACCCGGATCTGCCCCGGCCGTTCGACCACCTCTGGCAGGTTCACCACCGGATCGGGCGGAGAAAACCACTCCATCACCGGGCTGTCCTTGATCGCCTCCCAGCCACCAACAGCCGCGAAGGTCCCAAGCACGATCGTCGTCAACCACGCCGCGAGCCCGGTGCGACGGCGACGTTTTCCCCGCTGAAGCCGACGCAGCGCATCCGCCAGCTCGGCCGCTGTGGTGAGGCGGCGGCGTGAGATTTGAGGATCGCAGACATCGCAGATGATCCGGTTCAGTTCCAGCCAGCGCTTCTTTTCCTCAGCCGGCGGAGACTCATCAGGGAGCTCAGGGAAATCGAGCCGATCCTTTCCCGTGGCGATCTCGTAAAGCACCTTGCCGAGGCTGTAGATGTCCGCCTGCGCGGAGCCGGGGCCTTCCGGCGGGACGAATCCCTCCGTGCCCACAAAGGTGCGCTGCCCACGCGCGGCGACGAGCCCGATGTCCGCGAGCTTGGCCTTGCCATTGACGAAGATGACGTTGGCCGGCTTGACGTCGCGATGTGCCAGTCCGAGCTCGTGGAGATGATCGAGCGCCTCTGCGAGACGCAGCCCGACGTCGATGCATAGAGCGGTGTCGAGACGCGTTCCGGCGGCCAGTTTCGTGTCGGCCCTCAGCGTGCGCGGCTCGTATTCGATGGCGTTGATCTCGGCACCGGTGCGGACGTCGTCGCCCAGCTCCATCACGTAGTAATAGAACGACGTTCCGTCCGGACTGCGGCCGACATGGAGGATGTTGACCAGCCCCGGGTGCGTTCGTGAAATCGGCTCGAACTTCAGGATGCCCTCGAACTCCCGCTCGAAGCCGCGGGCATCATCGAAATCCTCACGCCAGACCACCTTGACCGCCCGCAGCGCCCCGGTGACGCCGCGTGCCAGCCACACCTCTCCGTAGGCCCCCCCGCCGATTTTCCGCAGGACCTCATGGTCGGGAACAACCGGATCGGGACGTTTCTTACTCGGCATCTTCCTCGAGTCGGGCGAGTTCCTTCTTCAACACCGTGCCCACCCGGTGCTTGGCGAGATAAACCTGGGCCATGCTGACATTGAGATGCTCCTGCACCTTCGTCGCGTCCCATTGCTTGATCACATAGTAGTGGAAAATCTGATACTGCTTCGGCGAGACCTGGGCCTTCACGCGGGCCAGGGCGGCATCGGCGACGTTCTTCTTCCATTCGACATCCCAAAGCCGCCCCAACAGATCGCCTTTCGGATCCTCGAACCGGTCGATCACCGCCGTCTTGCGATCGTCATCCCACTCGCCGCCGGCCATGGCCGTGTCCTTTTTCCGCTTCCGGAACTGGTCGTTGATGCGCCAGCGGGTCATGTTCATCAGCCAGGTCTTGAACGAGCCCTGCTCGGGATCGTAGAGCTTCTTCTTGCTCTGTTTGGCGATGGAAAGAATGGTCTCCTGGACGCAGTCGAAGGCTTCGTCGGACCGCAGGCCGGACTTGATCGCCACCGAGTAAATGAGCCGCCAGTAGGTCTGGTAGAAGTCGTCCCAGGTGCGTTGATCCTCCCAATTGTCCAGGCGCGCGATCAGACTCTTGCGGGTCTTCGCATACACCTCCGCGATCCCTGCATCGCGTTCCTTGTCTTCGTCTTCGTCAGCCATCTGGCACCCCTTAACACACGGCGTTGGAAATGTCTTTCACCGATTCCGGGCCACCTCACAGGACCCGGACGGCGAATCGGCGCAACTTTAAGGAACAGCGGACCTCCAAAGCAAACGAACTTTCTCCGAGGTTGTTTTCAAGTCCCCGCTCGACACCGCAGCTTCGGCGCATGGTTTCCCCCCTCGCATTCCCGGAAATCCTCCACCGGAGGTCCACCGCGGCGAAACGACCTGATCCAGCCCCCCATAAACCCAGCCCGGCCGCTGCGGTCGAGAGGATCCGCGTGAGACCTCAGCGATATCGCTGGAAACGTCTGCTCCGCTCACCGATCCCGGCCCACCCGGCACTCTTCATCCTCGCGGGCTAGGATTTGCTTGCTCGACAACGACTTCGCCAGTACCTAGGCCGCGCATGGGATTTGACACACTTGGGCTTTCGAAAGCCGTCTTGGAAGCCATCGAGGAGTCCGGATACACCACCCCCACCCCGATCCAGGCTCAGGCCATACCGCTGATCCTGGAAGGTCGCGACGTGATTGGGGCCTCACAAACCGGCACCGGAAAGACCGCCGCCTTCGCCCTGCCCTCGCTCAGCAAGCTGACGCCGATGGGCAAGCCGCAGATCCTGGTTCTCGAGCCGACACGCGAGCTGGCCCACCAGGTGGCCGAACAGTTCATCAAATACGGCAAGCACACCGGCCTCAAGGTCGCCCTCCTTTACGGCGGCGTCGGACTTGGCCAGCAGACCGAGGAACTCAAGGCCGGAGCCGACATCGTCGTCGCCACCCCGGGCCGCCTCGTCGACCACTTTTACCGCGCCACCATGCGCTTCGGCGAACTGAAGGTCCTGATCCTCGACGAGGTGGACCGCATGCTCGACATGGGTTTCCTCCCGCAGGTCCGGAAAATCGTCAACCTCTGCCCCTGGGACGAGCGCCAGACCCTGTTCTTCTCGGCCACCATGCCCCCGGCGATCCAGACCTTCGCCCAGTGGTGCCTCCGCGAGCCGATCAGCATTGAAATCGCCCGCCGCGCCGTTGCCTCGACCATCACCCACGCCTTCTACCCGGTCGCCATGGACCAGCGCGACGAGCTGCTGCTCGCCCTGCTCGACCAGACCGACTACCACTCGGTGATGATCTTCACCCGCACCCGCAAGGAAGCGGACGAAGTCACCGCGATGCTCAAGATCAAGGGCCATCCCAAGGTCGCCGCGATGCACTCCGACATCAGCCAGGTGGACCGCATGAAAGCCCTCGCCGGCTTCAAGGACGGCACCTACGAGGTCCTCGTCGCCACCGACGTCGCCGCACGCGGCATCGACATCTCCGGCGTCTCCCACGTCATCAACTACCGCGTCCCGGAAAACGCCGAGGACTACGTTCACCGCATCGGTCGTACTGGCCGCGCCGAGGCCGAGGGCGATGCCTTCACGCTACTCACCGCCGACGAGCTCGACTACGCCAAGTCGGTCGAAATCTTCGTCGATCAGAAGATCCAGCGCCGCAAGCTGGAGAACTTCCCCTACATCTACACCGCCCTCCTCGACGACTCCCCACCGAAGCCCGTCCGCAAGAAGCCCGTCGGCGGCGGAAAGAAGAAGCGGCGCTGAACCGTGGCGGCG
>JAIYDT010000422.1 GCA_027487355.1 Verrucomicrobiaceae bacterium | reverse complement strand
TGATTCCGCTGGGATTGGCCGTGCTGCTGGTCCGCTTTGCGATCCGTTGCACCCGGCACGCCTACCTGATCCTCAGCCCGATCGGGGTGGAGGTGTTCCCGCTTTTTCGTCCGGAAAATGGCATGCAGCTTGTGGCTTGGGCGCAGATCGACTCCGCCGAGATCGATGCCGACAGGCTGACCCTGCACTACAACCCGGAGAAGACCGCCGGGCTGCATTTGTCGCTCGCTCCGATCGCCCGACCGCAGCGGGAGCTGCTGGCCAAGGCGATCCGGGGCCGTTTTCCGGACATCAGCGACCGGCCAGGCTGAGGAAAATGAGGACCACGAGAAGCACGAGCACGACGACCAGCGCCACTTTCCAAGGGCTGATCGGGAACTTGGCGGCGGTGGTTCCGGTGATGGCGTTGACGACTCCCTGCCAGGTTTTTCCCCGATACTGGTAAGCCAGCAGCCAGACCGGTGCGAGCAGGTGCTTGAAGGTTTTGTCGGAGTATTCGGGGTAGATCTGGAGCCCCCGGTAGGTGTCGCCCGGCACCTCGCGACCGCACATTTCCTCGAGGACTCCGTGCATGGCGTTGAAGCCCGCGCGGGCCGCATCGATCAGCGGGACCTGATACTGCTCGACCTGCCAGCCGGAGACGTAGGAGGTCTCGTAGGGCACGAGGTCCTTGGTGGGAAAGGGCTCGATCTTTGTCAGCAGCTCGCCGTCGAGCCCGCGTGAGCCGGAAATCAGGATGTCGTCGAAACAGGTCGAGACATGCCCGCTGGCCGGACTCCACCGGGTGCGGCGCTCCTGGCGGGAGGTGGTGCGTCCTTCGGAATCCCGCTCGGTCACCGTTTCATAGTAGTAGGTGCCGCTTTCGGCGGTCCACGGGCACTCGGCCGAGGCGTCGAAGGTCCAGTAGGGCAGGTAAACGCGGTGCATCCGATCGACCAGGTTCCGCTTCTTGAGATCGCCGGGCGCGAACCATTTCGAGGCGAGGTAGCTCTTCAGCGAATGGTAGGCCTGCTCCTTGGAAATCTGCGCCGGGAGGACGGATTCGGGTCGGATGGCGGCGTCGATCTGGGTGTAGTCGAGCAGTTCCGGGGAGCCGCAGAAATCGCAGTGCTGCGCCACGGTGTCGCCGGAGCGGACCAGCACGGCGTGGCAGTTGTTGCACTGCACGCGCCGTGTCGCGGTATCCACCGTGCCGGCGCGAGCGCCGAGTTCGGCGATCGCCTGATCGAGATCGTGTTCGAGCACCGAGTCCTTCAAGGGCGGCGGCCCGATCCGATCGAAGGCATTGCCGCAATAGGGGCAGACGAGCTGCTTCTTGGCCGGATCCCACTCGCCCTTGCCCCCGCATTCCGGACAAACGTGGCGGCTCAACGAGCGGACGTCCGCCGTCGAGCCGCTGACCCTTGGCAGGGGCGGTGGCGCGGGGGGTGCAGGAAGTGGCGGAGGATCACCGGGCTGGGCTGGCATGGACGGGCGCGGGCTGGGTTGGAGGATGGGGAATGGACGACTTCGGGCGGATTACCACCACCGTGAGGTGTCATATTGTTTGAGGACCTGTTGATGCTCAGGGTGCGGACAGCGAGCGACTGGTCCTATCAACGGCTGCACGGATGAAAGCTGGTAAGTTCCTCCCGCCGGACACTCAATCGCTTCCGGTCCCAAAACACGGCCGGGGCCGCAGATTTGCTTCCAAGGCAGAGGATCTCCATCGAACAGAGCGTTGTCGCGGCGGAATTTACGAACCGCCATTTGGATGTCCCTGATTTTACGCATGCACGTCCCTGCTGTAACCGCGATTTTTCCGATCCGAGCCGCGACCGGTATGCCAACCCCCAGGGAGATCAGAAAGACCGTGAGAATCCCGATCCTAACACGTGACGCTGGAGGAGCTGATGAGCTGGTGGTGAAGAGGGAATAGTTCTTCCTAAAGCGCCTTATCTCAAGCGTCCAACCGGCGGCAAGCCAGAGCCAGAGAAAGCCAGCCACTGGAATTGAGAGGGAGGTTGCGTCCTTATCTTGGTTCCAGTCTGCTTTCGCGATGAACCAGTAGATCAAGTCCGGAGTTTGCTTCAACATGGACTGGGTCTGAGGCGACCACAGAAAGGCACTTTGATGGAACGCGAAGTCGGTTTTCGGCGAAGGAGGTCCGAAGACTTGAAGTGACACAGCCCCATTCCAGACGCTGATCAACAAGGATCTGCACCCCTTGAGCTGCAGTAACATGGACTGAGACCATCCCACCGATAAGATCCAGGCCGCGATCCAGAACACGACGCCCCAGCGAAAGACCCTCCGAAAGGTCCATCGTGAACGAACGGCGACCGGAGGATCTGCTGGGGTATCCATGGCAAAGGCCCGGAGCAGGATGCTTCAGAGGCGGACTGGAGCGGAGACGCTCCAGCCACGGATCAATCCGCCAGGAAAGCGTCGAGGGCACTGCGGGTGATGCGGTAGCTGGAGCCGATCTTTTTGGCGTTCAGCTTGCCGGACTCGATCTCCGCCATGACGTCGGCTTCGGAAACTCCGAGGACGCGGGCAACCGAGGCTGGGTCGAGCAGATCCGGATTTGGAGACACCGCCACGGCACCGGGCAGCGGTGGCGGAGTTCCTGCACCAGCCGGGGCGGTCTGAGCCATGAGATCTTTCGCCATCGCGAAACCGACTGCCATTTCCGCCGCCATGCCGCCTGGACCGGCACCGCCGCCAGCAGCCATGCCCTGGCCCATCTGGTATTTCACGAAGTCGTTGAGATTGCCGATCGCGGACATCGCGGAACGCTTGTCGATGGCTTCCTCGACTTCCGGTGGGACGGAAACGTTCTCGACCACGAAGCTGGCGACCTCGATGCCGTATTTCGTGGAAATGATCGGGTTGATCAGCGGCAGCAGCGCGTCGCCGAGATCCATGTAACGTGTCGCCACGTCGAACACCGGCACGTGCGCGGAGGCCAGGGCGTCCGAGAAGATGCTGACAATACGCGAACGCATGTTGTCGGCGAACTCATCGACGCGGAAATCATGATCCGATCCGGCGACCTCCTTGAGGAACAGCGGCACGTTGGTGACCTTGAAGTCGTAGGTGCCGTAGGCCCGTGCGCGGACGATGCCGAGATCGGCGTCGCGCAGCATGATCGGGTTCGCGGTGCCCCACTTGTTGCCGGTGAACAGGCGGGTGTTGACGAAATAAACGTCGGCCTTGAAGGGGCTCTCGAAGCCGTATTTCCAGCCCTTGAGCTTGTTGAGGACCGGGATGTTGTCGGTGACCAGCGAATACTTGCCGGGTCCGAAGGCATCGCCGAACTGGCCGAGATAAACAAACTGCGCGGTCTGGCTTTCTCGCACAATGAGCTGCGCGCCGTTCTTGATCGCCTTGTCGTCGTCCGGATAGCGCCAGGCGATGGTGTCGCGTGAATCGTCCTGCCATTCGATGATTTCGAGCAGCTCCCCCTTGATGAAATCCATGAGTCCCATGTGCGTGTCTGATTGAGATTGGCCTACAGACTCGACAAGCCCTCGCCGCGAAGCAATCGGAAACATGTGCGGGATTTGGAACGGCGGGCATCTTCCGGGTTGGACCTTCCGCGTTCCCTGTTCATCCTGCGCCCATGCGTCCGCCTTCCCTCCAGATCCAATCCGTGGAAAACACCTTCGGCCAGAACGGCTGGCATTGCGAACTCGTCGAGGGCCGCGATGTCATCCGCGCCGTGTTCGATGCCCATCACACCCGCGTCGAGCTGGTCGTGCAGGCCTACCCGGCGATCAACGCCCTCGCCATCGTGGCGGAGGGTCGGCTCGATCCCGATGACGAGCACCTGCGCCACGTCCTGGAACTTCTCGCCCGAGCCAACAAGCAGCTCACCCTCGGCGGCTTCGAGCTCGACATTGATCGCGGCCGCTTGGTTTTCCGAATCACCAATCTCTTCGAGCGTGAGAAATATGATGCCGACATCGTGGTTTCGATGGTCCACTGTGCGATCGCCGAACTGGACCGCATCACGCCTTACGCCGCGATCGTGGTCGGCACCGCAGACGATCTCCTCGACGACCTCGACCTCGAACGCCTGCTGATGCGCGAGGACGTGATTCCTCCGGTCCCCGGCGACGAAGACGATTTCTAACACCTCCATTCCTCCATGCACCGCTCCCCTTTTCTCGCCCTTGTTCTTTCCTCCGGCACCGCGCTCGCCGCCACCACGGCCAGCCACCCGGCCGATCGTTGGGAGCTTGCCCTCCAATCCGGCTACACCTCGAACATCGGCCACAACACCCCGCTCGATTACGAAATCATCCCGACGCAGCTCGTCCTGCGCAGCCCGATGATGTTCGAGTTCCACGCTGGCTCCGACGGCTCCCGTTTCCTGCTGCGGAACCGCTTCGCCTTCCTCGCCGAGTCGATCGTGAAAGGCCCGGAAAGCTACTACCTCGGCCTGAATGCCGCGCCTTCGATCGAGTACTGGTTCCCCAACGGAGAAACCTCGCTCTACTTCTCCATCGGCGGCGGTATCGGCCTGACTGACTCCACCCGCGTCGTCGGCGGCCAGGGCCAGGATTTCACCCTGAACTGGTTCTCCGAGTTCGGCCTCCGCCAGCAGATCGCCAAGGACCTCTCGATCATGGGTGGCGTGTATTTCCTCCATCATTCCAACGGCGGACAAACCACTCCGAATCCCGGAATCGATGCCCTCGGCGCGACCATCGGCCTGGGCTGGCAATTCTGAAACACGATTGCCCTTCGTCTGGCACGGTCGATGCACCCAATGTCGCCTCATGTCCTTGAAACCCCTCGGCCTCCTCGCGCTCGTCCAGGCGCTTTCCCTCGCGCCTCTCGCCGCCTACAGCGAGAACGGCCACCGCATCGTCGGGGCGCTCGCGGACAAGCTGATTGAGGGGAAACCCGCCGGGGTCACGGTGAAGAAGCTCCTCGGAGCGGTCACCCTGGAGCGCGCCTCCACCCTCCCGGACGAGCTTCGCGGAGAGGACAAGGGCAAAGGCAATTTCAAGCTCCCCGAAAACCCCGCCCTCGAGGCCCAACTCCTCGCCTTCCGCGATGCCAATCCGCCCGCCGAAGTGGAAGACGAGAACCACATGCCGCCCTCGCATCACTGGTTCCACTACACCGACGTCCCCTTCCAGTCCCCCAGCTACGCCGCCTCGAAGGTTGGCAAGTCGAAGTGGGACATCGTCCAGCTCAT
>JAIYDT010000153.1 GCA_027487355.1 Verrucomicrobiaceae bacterium | reverse complement strand
CCCACGGATCCGACAAGCCGGTGATCAAGTAAGGATTGGAAACCTGCAAAAGTCGGGCATGGTCTCTCCATGTCCGTTCCCACGCTCTACATCAAGCCCGGCTGTCCCTGGTGCGACGAGGTTGTCGATTACCTCGAAAAGAAGAAGATCCCCTACAAGGCCCAGGTCGTTTCCGGGAATCCGGAAGCAATGAAGGAAATGGTCGCCCTGTCCGGCCAGACCAAGGCTCCGACCATGGACTGGGACGGCGAGGTCCTCGCGGACTTCGGCGTCGATGAGCTGATCCCCTTCCTCAAGGAGCGGAATGTGATTTAAGCCTAAACAGGAAAATGGGAAACCACTAAAGTCACGAAAAGCACGAAAGTAGAAGCAATTGTCGCCATCTTCGAACTCACCTGATAAATGAGTCTGAAGCAGTTTCGGAACTGCCTGATTTTCGTGATGTTTCGTGAATTTCGTGGTTTGTATTTCAGGTTCTAAGTTGAGGGGTCTCAGTTTTTGGCGGCACGATCTTTGAGCGCGAAGGAGGTTCCTTTCAACTGCTCGGTGAGCTCGATAGGCACATCGAGTTTCACTCGGTTGTTTGCTACGGAACCGGACCAGGTGAATGTCACCTCAGGACCTCCAACAGGCTGATCGGGGAAGGTGGTGCGTAAAAGTTTGATCAATCATCAGGGGGACGGGTGATTGCCGGTCCGGGTCGCCCCGCTTAGGTTGGAAGTGCCGAATTTGCAGAAGGCGACGACGGCTTGGGACGCCTCAAGATCCACTGTTGTGTTGTTGGTGGCACTACAGCTGGTCACGCTGCCGGAGGATGCGTCGATTCCGATAGTTCTGTTGAAACTGCAAGACGAGTGGCTTACGCTTCCGCCACCAACGTCGATGCCTTTGGTGCCATTAAAGCTGCCGATCGAGTTCGTCACACTGCCGAGGTAGGAGGAGATGCCTTTGCTGCCGTTAAGGCTGCCGGTCGAGTTTGTCACGCTGCCGTGGTATGCAACGATGCCGTCGTGGCTATTGTTTTTGCAGACCGAGTTCGTCACGCTGCCGGAGTCTGCGTCGATTCCATCGTAGCCGTTGTAACTGCAGGTCGAGTTCGTCACGCTGCCGGAGGATGCCATGATGCCGGTGGAACCGTTCTGCGATACAGATACATTTGAGATGACAGCACCTGAATTGGCGAAGATCCCCGTAGTTCTGCAGCCGATAATGATGAGATTTTCATATCTACCATTCGCTGACGTGTCGTAAACTCCATAATGAAACCCTGCGGGAACGATTGTCCAAACCTGAGGGTTTCCAGTGCTGGTTACGGTCGTCTTTCCCGTGATGATGCCGTTTTTCACGCAGATTCCCCTTCTTGGGGAATCGGGAGGCACATAGATGGCTCGCCCTGTTGCCGCTGCCCCGGAAGAGAGAGTGAAGCCCATGAGATCCAGAGTGACACCAGATGCCTGGATGGTGATGCCGTCGATGGTCGGGTCGGTTAGGACGAGGCTCTCGGTCAGATAATAAGAACCGCTCTGGGAGATTGTGTAGGGCAGAGAGGAGATGGGCGTGCGAGGCTCGATCTGTTGCAGGGTTTTCATGCCTGGGGCCGGGGCTCCGGGTGGGGTGAGCGGACCTTGGGCGTGCAGCAGAGAGGCCGACGCGAGGGCGATGATGAGGTGCTTCATGATGGCGTTGGGTTGATTGGATGGAATCAGGGTTGCAAGGGCCTGCGTGCGACGACGCGGAAGAAACGGCGCGGGCCACCCGCAAAATTGACGCTGTCGGAGATTGTAATGCTGCCGGCATCAGGTGCAAAGGTGCCGAGATTGGAGTCCATCCATACCGGGCCGAGGTCGGCATTGTGTTCAACGCGATACAAGCGGTTGGGCTTGGAAGTGAAGTGAATCAACACGCTCGCGAAAGTGGCCGAGAAATTCTGGTCGACTATTCTCAGATAATCCGACGAATCGTCCGGATTGGTATTGGCCAGATACTCGCTGACATCGAGATGGCCATCGCGATCATGATCACTGGTGGCGTTGATGGTTGTGAGATTCCCGAAGTGGAGCATTTCGTAGGAATCACCGATGCCATCATTGTCCACATCCGGGGCGTGCAAGGTGGTGGTGACGAGGTTTGAGAAGGAGGTATCCAGGGCGATCCAGCCGACGTTGGCGGAGTAGGCGTGGCCGCTGAACTGCCCTGAGGTGAAACTGAGCGCTGGCTTTCCGTGGGTTTGCTCGAACTGGATCCATCCGATGTTGGCGGCGTAGGCATAACCGGTGAGGGCACCGGTGTCGGAGAGATTCACCCCGTAGTCTGCGGCGGTGGTATTGCTGTAACTGTGGCCGTTGTCAGGCGAGCCATCGCCGAGGTCGATCCAGCCGAAATTGGCGGCATAAGCCTTTCCAGACAAACAGGATTCCGAAACGGCCACGCCATCGGAGAAATCCGCGCGGAAGTCGATCCAGCCGGCATTGGCGGAGTAGGCGTTACGGTCCACGGTCGAGATGGTGGATTGGGCGGATGCTAGCTCCGCAACAAGAAGAAGGAGGAGGAGACTGCCGGAAATTTGCTTCAGGGATGATGTCAGAAAGCTCATGGAACCGAAGGACAGGGGAAAGGAGGTCGCGGGAGGAAAGAGGGACTTGGACAAGCGGAAGGACTGAAGAACGCCGGAATCCTGCGGAATCAGAAAAATTCACGATCATTTCCAATCATCGCGAACATGACTTCCAAGACCGCTTTGCCAAGAATTCTTTCACAAGGTCCATTGCTGGCAACGGCTGCTCGGGAGTCCATGTCTCGGACCTTCAGGTGTATTCGAGAACCAAGATACGCCCGTCGTTCAACCGTTATCCGCGTCCGGTTCACGAGAATTCGCAGCTTTGAAACTCACTGGTCGTCAGCCGCATTTCTTGAGCAGAAGCTTCGAACGGCGGCCCGTGCAGAGGGAGCGAGTAATCTGTGAATCCGCGAGGACCAGCACCATTTCCTCAGGGAACGGAAGGTGGTTTGAGTGAACTCAATTTTTGGCGGCACGCTCCTTGAGCGCGAAGGAGGTTCTCTTCAACTGCTCGGTGAGCTCGATGGGCACATCGAGTTTCACACGGTTGTTTGCTACGGAGCCGGACCAGGTGAATGTCACCTCAGGACCTCCTACAGGCTTATCGGGGCGGGGCGGGTGGGAGAGGATGTCTATGCCTGCATACAGACGTTGTTTGGAGTTCAACTCCATCTTCAGGATGACGAAGAACCGATTTCCATTCATAGCGATTCCCTCAATCTTGTAAGTTGGCAAACGCCAGCCTCGATTCTGGCTCCACATCTGCTTAAGGTTGTCGGGGATGAACCCGGGATCCTTCTCCCTGAGATATCTTTCCGCCACGAAGGCTTGCCAGAAATCCTTGTTCGTCATGGCCTGCAAGCTGTCGATTGAGCCATTGAAACCAAGGCCGATCAACTGTCCGGACCAATAGGGACGTCTGGCCCAGAATTCGT
>JAIYDT010000186.1 GCA_027487355.1 Verrucomicrobiaceae bacterium | reverse complement strand
TCGCAACCCCTGGCCGTGAGGGGGAAATCCCCAAACTCCTCACTCGATCGCCTTCAGGATCTGCCTGCGGAGTTCCACGGCGTCCAGCTCACCGCTGTGCTTCCAGAGGATCTTGCCGCCGGGGCCGATGAGGACGGAGAAGGGCAGGGCTCCGGTCCATTCGGGGTCGATCGCCGTGCCGAGCTTGTCCACGTTTCCGCCGATCCAGTGGTAGTTGGTGGTGGTGCGTCCTTCGGTGGCGATGTCCTTCAGTCGCTGGTTGGGCGTGGCGGCGAATTTCCCCTTGAGGAATTTTTCCACCTTCGCGCGGTCTTCCTTCGGATCGAGGCTCACGGAAATGAACTCGAAGGGCCGTGTGGAGAAGCGGCGCGAGGTGTCCACCAGCATCGGAAACTCGGCGACGCAGGGACCGCAGGTGGTGGACCAGAAGTTGATGAGACGGGCGTTTTTCGAAGGATTGGCGGCGAGCTTTTTGGCGATCTCCTCATCGAGGTCGGCGACGGTGACTGGACGCTGCTCCCAGGCTTTCTGCTCGGCCTCGACGGATTCCTTTTTCCAGAGCCACTTCGTTGAGCAACCAAGTGAGCGGGTCACTGGTTCCTTGATCTCGCCGCCATTGAGCAGGGCATCGATCGCATCGGCGACGTAGCTTTTTTCCACCGGGGCCTTCGAACGTCCGGCGTCATCCATGCGGCCGGTGTAGCGCAGCTTGCGTTCGGCATCGAAGACGAAGACATGGGGGGAAGACTGGGCCCCGCAGGCGGTGGAGAAGGCCTGGGTTTCGCCGTCATAGAGGTAGGGGAGGGTCCACTTGAAATCGGCGGCGAAGGGGGCCATTTCCTCAAAGGCATCTCCGAATGGCGAGTAGCCGAGCTCGTCCGGTCGCAGGCCGATGGGGTTGTTGGGATTGATGGCCACGACGGCGACTCCCTTGTCCTTGTATTTCTGATGCAGGGCCTCGATCCGCTCGCCCGATGCCACGGCGTCGGGGCAGTGGTTGGAGGTGAAGATGATCGTCAGCACCTTGGCCTGCGAGTATTCGGAAAGCGTGTGGGTCTTGCCATCGGTGCCGGGCAGCGAGAAATCCGGAATCTTCGAACCGATGGGCAGCACCTTGGGGGGCTCGACGGCGATCAGGTTCATCGAGAAGGCCAGGACCAGACATGAGACGGATTTCGAGAGGGTCATGATGGCTGGGAGACTCCAGGATCCAGACGCCGGAATCCAGAAAGATTTGAGCTCAGCGACGGTTGGCGACGCGATATTCCTTGGGAGTGAGGCTGAAGCGCTGGCGGAAGAGGTTCACAAGGGCGCTGGCGGTGCGGAAGCCTGAGCGCTGGGCCACGTCCTGAAGCGAAAGATCGGACGAAGTCAGCAAGCGCATCGCGAGGTCGAAATGCGCCTGCCAGATCTCATCATGCAGGGTCCGACCGATGAGCTTGTTGAAGCGGCCCTCCAGGGAGCGACGGGAAATCGTGGTGGCCGCGACGACATCCCGCACCTTGATCGTGACCGCAGCGTGCTCGCGAATGAAGCGCAGGGCGGCGACCACGTCCTGGTCCTCGAAGGCATAGACATCGGAGGAAGCCCGTTCCACCACCTTTCCAGCGGCGATCAGGACCGGCTCGCCGGGGCGGTCGGCGCCTTCGAGAATTTCATCGAGAATCCGAGCCGCCTCATAGCCGCGGCGCTCCATATCGACATCGAGGCTGGAAAGGGTAGGCGAGCAGAGTTCGCAGAGCTGTTCGTAGTTTCCGATGCCGAGAATGGCGACCTCCTCGGGCACACGCAGGCCGAGTTTCCAACAGGCCTCGATGGCCATGGAGGCCTGGCGGTCTCCAGCTCCCGCGATGGCCAGCGGGCGGGGGAGTTTGGCGATGGCCTCCGCGAGTTCATCATCGCCGGCTGGCCCGAGAACGATCAACTCGCAGGGGAAGCCGGATGCCGTGATCGCATCGGTGAAGCCCTTGGCCCTCTCGATCGAGAACATGGCGTTCTCCTTCCGCCGGATGAAGGCAAAGGACTCGAAGCCGCGTGAGAGAAGATACTTGGCGGCTTCGGCTCCGATCGCTCGGTCGTCGCCGATCACGTTGATGAAGCAGGAATCCGCGACCCGTCCGGTGACGTTGATGACTGGAATGGTCCGTTTCGCAGCCGCCTCGGCGAAGCGGGGCTCCACGGCGGTGCAGATGATGCCGTCTCCTTCCCAGGTCTCGATTAGGTCGGCGAGTTCCTTGCGCTCGCGGTCGAAGAAGGCGATCCGCCAGTTGGATTTCTGGTGGGCGTATCGGCTGATGCCATCGAGGATTTTCCGACCGTATCCACTGAGTGAATCGACCATTAGACCAATATGCCGGGTAGAGGGAACCATGAGAAATGAGGAAAAGGCAGATTTTGAACGACCCTTGGAAATCAACACAAGGAAGTGACGGACAGCGCAAATGCACCTATTCGGGGGAGGATTTTTGCGCAATCCGGTAATTCACAATCTCCAAAAATGCCTGATTTGGCCTCAAGGTTGAGCCCGATTCTGCTCAGGTTGTGTCCGAAATCGCGTGATCGTGGAATTGGAAGCTCGATGGAGTGTCGAGGGGCCTCAATACAGCCCCCATGGGATGGCGATCCGATTCACGAGGAGCCGGAGGATGACACGGGATCAAGGAGCTGCGGCTTGCCAAGGCCTGGCCAGTGTCAGATGGGGCGGTTCGGCGAGGTGGCACGCGACAGTCGGGGAAGCAGAAATGCGCAAGACTGGGGCTCAATCTTGATTGCAGGCAGGAGGCCGATCGGTCTGGGCAAAACAACCCATGGCGGCGATCAGGGAAGGGCGGCAGGGTCAGGGCGATGTCCATCCTCCTGACGATCAACGGCG
>JAIYDT010000614.1 GCA_027487355.1 Verrucomicrobiaceae bacterium | reverse complement strand
GTCAGGGTGTTGCTTCCGCTCACGCTCCGGATGCCGTCTGTGGTGGAGGTGGATCGCCCGTAGAAGATGATCGGGTTCGAAACACTGATGTTGTTGGATACCTCGAAGCGGCCAGTCAGGATATTGCCGGTGGCATCGCCGATGGTCAGGGTTCCTGATCCGAGCGCGCTGCCGTTTGATATCTTCAGCACACCGTCTGTTGGAATGCTGACGCCCCCGGAGAACGTGTTCGATGAGGAATTGAGGGTGACTGTGGTGGTTCTTAGAACGCTCAGGGTGCCTGTGCCGCTGATGTTGCTCGAAAAGTGGGTTCCCTGCGTCAGGGCAGCAGATCGATCAAATCCCAATGTGGCATTGTTGACGATTGGGCTGCTGGTGGAGAGTGCGCCAGTGCTACCGCCACTGCCGATCCGCAGGGTGCCTTCGTTGATGCGGGTTTCACCGGTGAAGTTGTTGCTGTTCGATGTCAGGGAAAGCCGCCCCGCTCCTGACTTCGTGAGGCCGGTGGCTCCGGCGGTGGCGTTGATGACCTGCGAAGCGATGATGAGGTCGTTGCCGGTATTGTTCTGGATCACCACCAGGTCCTTGTTCGCAACGGTTGCGGCACTGCTCAGGGTACCTCCGGTGATGATCTGGGTGAAGTTGCCAACTCCGCTGGATACAAGGACACCTCCGGTTGTTAGATTGAATCCGGTGGCCGTGATGGTGCGGGCCTGGGCCTGAGCGAAGCGCAGGGAGGTGATGCTCGTGCTAGCGGCGAGTGTGGTATCGATCCCCGCCGCGACATTGGCGTTTCCTGAAAGGGCCGTGGCGGTGCTGGCGGTGTAGGTGGTGGCCAGCACGGCGGTTCCATCATAGGACGCCCAATCATTGCCACTGCGGGGCGTCACGGCCGTCGAAGCAGCCGTGGCATAGGTGACGTAAGCAACACCACTGTCATGGATCGTGGCCCCTCCGCTCCACCCTGCCGCTGTTCCCTGAAAGGAACGCGCGACTGAAATGGCTCCGGTGTAGGAAAGGTGCAACGTGGCACCGGGATTGCGGGTGACGTTTCCGAAGTTGAGCGTGGCAGGATTGGTCGCGTCTCCTGTGTTCTTGTTGATGCTGGCAGCACTATGTCCCGCTCCGAAGGTGGTTCCGGTGAATGTCTGCAGTCGCGTGGTTGCGGCACCTGTTCCACCGCCAAGCAATGCCAGGCTGCCACCGTTCAAGACGAGGTTGGCCGTCGTGGCGATTGCGGCCACATTCGTTGAGGGTTGGATGGTGATCTGGCCTGCGCTGTCAATGACGTCACCCGTCAGTGTGTTTGCCGAGCTGTTCGCGATCACCACTGTTCCAGCTCCTGTTTTGGTGAAGCCGGCGGATCCAGCAAGGTTCGACCTGAGGGTGCCGGTGATCGTGGAGGCGACTGAAACGACGGGGGAGGTGCCGGCCAGCGTGAGGATGCCACCCGCATTGATGCTTCCGGAGTTGGTGAAGGTGATGCCGTTGGTGAAAACTGTTCCGCTGACCGGGGCGGCAAGCGAGGCGAGATTGAACAGCGCGACATTGCCGGGACCATTGACGCTGTTCCAAGGATTGGATTGGCTGGGAGTGAAGGTCCAGTTGGTTTCCGCAGTGCTCCACGTGTCGCCGACAAGGCCACTCCAGGTGCCGGTGGCGGCCTGGGCGGATGGCAGGACGGAGAGGGCGAGGGAGAAGACGGAGGCGACGATGAAGGGATTTCTCTTGGATTTCATGGGTTTTGATTTGGGGTTTTTGAGTCGATGAGTTTCTGATCCGTGTCGTGAGCAGCGACGACAAACGGATGTTCTCCTCCTATTCAGAGGGTTGTTTCTAGATGCTGCAATAGACCAGAACTGGTCACACGGCTGGGGACTTCGGTTTGCCAATGCGTCAGGGAGAGTCCGTGATGGTCCAGTTCGTCACATCGTATGTCCGGCTTGAACCACCGTCACGAATCGTGAGGTTGCCTCCGAATTCGTGGTGCATCCATGGGTTTTCAAGCAGCGGCCATGATTCGTAGGCGACACGTTCTCCGTTGACTCGTGCGTCGCCTTCGAAGATCCGCTCAATGATGTTGCCTTCGCGGTCGGTGAAGGACGCCCGGGGCGGGTCGCTTTCAACTTGGATCGAGCCTCGTTCGACGCAGGACTGCCGGAAGGCCCTCAGTTGTTCCAATGGCGAGGGAGCGGGGAACTCGTCAGGCAATGCGGTTTGCAAGCCGATGGCGGTTGAATCGCCCTCGATTCGGAACTCCGAGTCGAGCGGCCGCGGTGAGCCGCTGCGCAGACCGGCATCACGCCTCCAGGTGAAATCTCGTGTGGAGGAAAGCGCAATCAACACGCTGCCGTAGTGAAGGAAAATCCGACCTCGGGATTCGCTTTCATCGATCACGGCCCGCCAGCCTCCGGGAACCATGCCGAGGACGTAAGGGTGCTTCACTCCCGGTGAGTTCAGGCCGTTTGCCAGCATCAGCAGGCTGCCGCGAAACTGCGTGAACCGGACGAGTTTGGACTGAATGCCATGGGTTGCCTGGCCGAGCGGCTTGCCGTCGCTCGCGGGAACCGTCAACCAAAGGTGACTTCCCTTGGCCTCATCAGGTTCGTCCCACATGACTCCATAAGGATAGGTTTGTCCCCAAAACTGTACGCCCGGCAACACCGCAGTGCTGAAGACGGCATATGTCTTGTTCATGAAGGTGGTTTGAAACAGTTTGTCGCCATCGAAGCGGCTGCGGCAGACATAGGGTTGGCTGCGGTCGGTGGCGACCTTGACGATCATCGGATGTGGCCGGTAGTCGGCCGCAGCCGAAAAAATGGCCGATGAGCGATCGTTGAACAAGGGAGCGACCCCGCCGAAGTAGGTCCACAGCATCGCGGCGCTGCCGGCGGGCGACTGGGTGAGGAGGTCGGGATAGCTGCGACCGCTCGGCACGGCCCAATGTCCGCGAAGCCAGGTGGCGGCGGCATGCGCGATCGAGATATCGAACGCCATGCGCGCCTTGTTTCGCAGGGCCGGGTCGATCCGTTCGCTATCGAGCGTGAGCAGGGTGCCGACGTTGTAGATCATGTAGGGCCTCGATGCGAATTCACCGTAGCCATGCTTCGCAACCTGCTCGACGCGGCGCGTCAGCCACTTCACGGCCGCCTCGCCGCGCGGTCCGTATTTTCCATTGGCAGGGAGGCTCTCCGCACCCCAGATCCGCTCGGCAAGGTGAAGGGACAGGGTATGGATCAGCGAGAGATTGCCGGTCGTTCCCTTGTAGTTGCGGGCATGGGTGAAGACGTGGCGGTAGTCGTCCAACAGTGACTGCGGGAAGCGGTGATGCCAGCGGACATAACAATCCAATGAAGCCCAGTAGAGAAATCCATTGGCACCAATGTTGGTGCTTCCTGCCTTTTCTCGCAACTCGATGGAGGCCCGCATCCGCTTGACACCCGAAGACACGATTCCGACCGCCTCATCATTCCTTGCGACTTCGAAGAGATGTTGGGCAACCCAGAAATGCATGGGAGCGCTTCCGTTCAGTTTGCTGGGTTCCTTCAGAACAGCCTCCCAAACGAGCTTTGCGCGCTGACCGGCGGGGTCCGGTCCGGACTCCTGGGCGGCCAGCGGAAGCATGAACGCGGTGACGGTCAGAGCGATGCGGCCAAGTAGGCTGATGACAGGCCAGCGACAGCACCTCGGGAGCTTCGGAAACCGAGGAACTGCAGATGGGTTTGGTGGAGGGCTCATGGATCGCGATTGTGTTCGTAAACCATGTTCCGGTGGCGTGTCCGCCGCTGGCGATGATGGCGGCTTGGAACGCATTGCCACAGGCAAACATGGCGCGAGAACCCGGCCAATAGACCAGAACTGGTTGCATGGACAGTCATCTGCAATCCTGCGTCTTTACCGGGTTGGTTCACTTGGTGACTTTAAGTCGCATGAATCGGATCGGGCCGGTGGCGGGAGTGGACGCCTGCCAGGTTTCCGGCTCGCCTTGGCCAATGCGCACGTGGGTGACCCCGGCCGTGAGCCAAGATCCGGTGGCCACGTTTGCGGATGCTTCCACGGAATAGACAAGATCCGGACGGTTTGCCGGCCGTTGATAGGTGAGCGATATCGCAGCGCCGGAGTGATGAGTGGTGATGCTGATGGTGGATGGCGTCTTCGCCGCGAGGCCAAGCGCGTATTTCATCAGGTTGGAGATGCCGTCGCGGGCAAGGATGGCGGATGGACCGCTGATGGCTGGATTTGAGATCTCCGCATCGGTGAAATTGGCGAGCTGCCATGTGTTGAAGGCTGCAGGACTGATCACCACCGAGACCTGCCTGGGGACGGAGGTGTCGAGTTTGCAAGTCCATCCGGCTGGCACGTCGCCCAGTGTCATGCCAGTGGTGTTGAGCGTGCCGGTGCAGGTCATGAGCAGATGGCTGCCACCGCGCGTGCCGAGATTGGATAGATCGATCTCGCCCGCGACAGTTAGATTTCCACTGACGTTGATTCGATCGCTTGAGGGACCGACTCGGAAAAGCGCGCTGCTGCCGGACAGCAGTGTGAGCGGGCCGGTGGACAGCGTGCCTGACGTGACTCCACCGGGGGCGAGTTTCCCACCGCTTTGCACGGTGGTGGCACCAAGGGTACCTGTTCCCGCGAGCGTCGCGGAACTCGCCACGGTAATTCCGCTGGTGGTGGTGAGCGAGCCGTTGACGATGAGTTTTCCAGCGTTCACGGCCGTTGCGCCGGTGAATGTATGCGCAGCTCCGGTAAGGGTCCAGGTGCCGGTGCCGTCCTTGGAAAGTCCGGGAATGTTGCTGCCGCTGCCGTTCAAGAGTCTGCCGGCAAGGACTCCGTTAGATGTGCCATCGAGTTGAAGGACTCGACCGGTTTGATTCGGCGTGAAGTTTCCGGAAAGCGTAAGCGTTCCGGCGTCCACCCGGATCCGTGTGGCACCGCCGCCGTTGGTGAGGGTGAAATTGCTGGCGATGGTGTTGTTTCCGCTTTCGTTGATGATGGCGGGAGAGTCGATGTTCTGATTGCTGGTGGTGAATGACAGCGTCGCAGGCAAGGTGAGGCCTGCGGTCCCACCCGCGAGCACGAGGCGGCAGAGACCATTCGTGCCATTGGTCATGGTGACCGATTTCGTTCCCGCTCCGAGGGCATCGGCACGGGTGATACGCAGCGCGCCGGCCTCGACGGTGACCGGACCCGTGAAGGTGTTAGGGCCTGACAGTGTCTGGGTGCCGGTTCCGGCCTTGGTGATTCTTCCTGGCACCGCACCATCGGCGAGCACGCCGCTGAAGGTGCCGTCGCCATTGTCCACGCCGACTGTGATGCCTGCCGCCGATTCGGATGAAACTGTTCCCGCTCCGTTCAGGCCGTCCACGCGGACACTCGCATCGCCTCCTGCGAAGGTGGCTCCGGCAGCAACGGTTAGATCGGACTTGTTGTTGGTCCAGACCTCATTGGCTCCGGCGCCACCGGTGAACGTGCCTGCTTGCACGTCGATGTGGCTGCCGGAGGCCAGTGCGAATGTGGCCGCCGCAGTGCCCCATGAGGCGGAGTTCGTCCCGGTCTTGCGCAAGGTTCCCGTGCCGGAGAAGGATGCCGAAGCGAAATCCCTGGTGCCTCCTCCGGTGTCCAGTTCCAGGATGGCTCCGGAGCTGATGGCGAAGCCACTCGAGTCATAGGTGTTCAGCAGTTCGAGTGTTCCGGCGGTGACCGAGGTCTCGCCGGTGTAGGTGTTGGCCCGCTTCAAGGACCAGAGGCCGGTTCCGGATTTGATCAGGCCTCCGGCACCGGGAATGATATAACTCATGTCTCCATCCCCGACTCCCGTGAGCGTGAGACTGCCTCCTTCACTTCCGAGTATTTCGCCGTAGTCCGCGCGGTAGCCGATCCGGAAAACCGATCCCGAGGTGCCGGAGTCGAGGGTGGCTCCTGCATCGCCTATGGTGAAAAGCCTCCCCGCTCCTGAGGAACTGGCGGCATTGGTGGGGCCGGTGTGGCGGAGGGTGCCTCCGTCGATCAGGTTATCGGTCGCGCGCACGCCCTGATAACGCAGGGTGCCGTCCCAGCCCCAGCCGCCTTCGAACGCGAGAGTCGCGCCTGATTTGATCTGAAGAACTCCGCTTCCACCCGTCGTGAAGAGCCTGCCCGTGGGGCTGACCGAAAGCGTGCCCGCATTGATTTCCAGCGGGCCGTCGAAGGTGCTGGAACCGGTTAAAACCAGGGTGCCAGCGCCGGTTTTGATCAGTCCATCGGTGCTGCTGATTGCCGAACTGATGGAGGTTGTGACGCCACTTGCGATGTTGAACGTTGGATTCCGCCCGCTCAGGGCCAGGCCACCGCCTGAAAGCTGATAGCCGGTGGTGTTGAAGGTGGCGGCATTGGTCGAGATTCCGCTGCCTATGGTCACCGTGCCGGCCGTGCCGCCGAAGATTGCGACGTCATTTCCGCCATTGCGCCAAAGCGCGCCGGAGCCGGTCCAGCGGCTGGTCGTCTTGTCCCACGGGCCGGACCCGCCGTTCCATGAAAAGGTGAACGATTGCGAGGAGGTGTCCGCCTGATACTCGGCAAGGTTGTTGGAACCATCGGCATCGTAGTCACCCGTGGCGGTCTGGTTGAGGTTTCCGAAGTTGAACATTTCCCAATCGTCCGGAAGGCCATCGCTGTCGGAGTCCTTGACGATGTTCATGTCGCGCCGCAAGGCCGAGACCAGGCGGACGTGTCGGGCGTAGGCCGTGGCGTTCGCCTCGTCGTCATAATTGAGGCCGTAGGGCCAGAAATGGGCACCATCCGCATTCACGACGGCGGTGGAACCATTGTAGAGTTTCACGCGGTTGACGGCATGCGAGCCCGTCCATTTTCCGGCAGAAATCCTGGCGTCCCACGCGGCAACCGTGCCGACTCCTTGGGTGTGGCCCATTTCGTGAATGGCAACACGGGTGCTGATGCTGCCGCCGAAGTCGATCCAGTTGCCGTAGCTGGCCTGCGCGGTCGGCACGCTGGCGTTGTAGTTCGCGTAGATCGTGCCGGTGAAGTAACCGTTCGCATTGTAAACGGCGATGGCCGCGTTCATGGCGGAGACGATGGCGGAGCGTTTCGCTGCGGGCCAGGTCTCGTTGCCGCTGGCGAGCTGCCAGGAAAGTTCACCATTGGAGCAGAGGACTCCCAACAGGAAAATCGTCAGGAACCTGGCGATCGCCCCCGACCCTGGACTTGGATGAGACTTCATGCAGGGAACTGATATCCGTGGGGGCGTCGACGTTTTCAAGCTCAAGAATGGAGAGGGTGGAGCGAAGCTTGGCTCAGTCGGCATCCCCGGATTCAGGCAGGCTCGGTGCGTGGGTGGCCGGGGATATCTGCCGTTGCTTGGCCAAGGCCTCGAAGGCACGTTCGCGTCGCTCGGTTGATGAGATTCTGGCTGCCCATTGGGCGGCCACTTCGGCTGACCGATTCTCCTGATCGCATGAAAAAACGAAGAACTCGGCGGCTTGATCCATCACAGCGGTTTCCTGGGGATGAACCGCGAGCCACTCAGAAAGTGCCGCCGGATCCGATTGTCCGAGCTTGCGGATGAGTTCACCAAGCGCTGCGGACTTCACGCCGCCCTCGGGCATTCCGAGGATGAGATTTTCCAATGAGCCCGTCTGAGCGTCCGGCCAGTTCTGCAGGACGAGGAGTCGCATTTCAGTCTGATGTTCGGGCAGCATCTCCACGGCGTCCCACGCAGCCTGTCCGTCGGCCTTTGCCCATGCCTCGACGGCCGTTGGAACGAGTTCGCGGTGGAGACCTCGTTCCAGGGCCCGCGCTGCTTCCAAGGCACTGGCATGGCTGCCGGTTTTGAACAGATTTGCCAGGAGTTCCTCGGCGCGCGCCTCGGACGGATCCTTTTCGTCAAGCGCCCACTGGAGACCGTTGATCATTTCCACCGGGTCGTTCCACCCTCGGACGCTCGTTTCCTGTGGGGTCGAGGCATCGCGGTTCCGGGCTTGGACGGGTTGTGCGGCAGAGGCAGGTTGCCGGTTGCTGCGATCCCTTGAGATCATCAAAGAAACAAGCAGAGCCGCAACTGATAGAATCACAGCGGCGGCCTGGAAGAATGTGGAGGATTTGATTGAAACTCTCATGCTGGGAAAGAGGGGATCATCTTCATGCTGCGACCTCGCTCCTCCCCTCGGAGAGCTGGCCAGAGTGTTTGCTCACTGCAACATATCGATACAGTCGATGCTGATTCCCGAGCTGAGAAACTGCGTGTAGGGTGTGTTCCCGATCACGAACACACGCATCGTGTTCTGGCCCACCACCAGCCGGTTGGAGGGAATGTTCACGATGTAGGTGCGGTTGTTTCCACGATAGGTGCCTACGGTCAGCGTGCGGGTGTCCGGTTGGTCATAGAGCGCGGGAGTTGATGACCAACCGCCAATCTGCACCTGCGGGCGGCCTGGGCCGAAGGCGCAGGTGACACCGATGCGGACCGTGCGGCCTGAGTCTTTTTGCGCTTGCGTCAGATTGAATCGGATCTCCTGCCCTGAGTTGACTCCGCTCCACAGGTAGCAGGGGAAATCGAGCGGGGTGCCGGGATTGGTCCCGGATGTTTCAAACACTCCGGGTTTCCATGCGGTAAGAAAATCCGATGTGCTGCCGGTGATCCGGACATCGGACGGATGCATGGACGTGACCTTGTT
>JAIYDT010000530.1 GCA_027487355.1 Verrucomicrobiaceae bacterium | reverse complement strand
GGCGCTGCTCCAGCCGGCCGTTTCGAGCGGGCATTCAGCTCGCGCAGGACCTGACGCGACTCCTCGTCAAGGTGGACATGCGTGATGCCCCGCGCCTCTTCACTGCGGAGGAAATCAATCAGGGCATCGACCGGACGGCTCACGGCGCGACGCTAGCGGGCCGGGCGACGCTGTGCAACGATCACCTCGCATTCCAATGCCGCGCCGGGCTTGTAGTTGCGATCCCGCCGGAATCTGCGAAAAGTCCCCTTTATTTCCATGAGCGAACCACCCCAACTTCCCGCCAAATACAAGGCTGCCCGCTGGTATTCAGGACCTCGTTTGTGGAGCACGCTGACCCGTGCCGCCCGTTTCGCCGGGGAGAAGACCCTCGTCACCGCACTCACACTTTTCTACTGCCTCCAGGACAAGGACACCCCGCCACAGGCCAAGGCAATCATCGTCGGAGCACTCGGTTACTTTATTCTGCCGACCGACCTCATCCCCGATTTCCTTCCCGGCGTGGGCTACAGCGAAGACATGTCGGCCCTCGTCATCGCCCTCGGCACGGTCTCCGCCTACATCAAGGACGAACACAAGGCGAAGGCCCGCGAGCGTTTCGATAAACTCCTCGGGAAACACAACACCCCACCGCCCTCAGAATTTTCCTGAACGATTTCCGCTGAAACGTGGTATCCACTTCCCGGACACGCTTATGATCCGCTCCACCCTTCTCCTGCTGGCCGCCAGCCTCGGCACCGCATTCGCCGCCCCGCGCATCGATGAGGAGGCGTTCGGAAAGAGCCTCGGTGGCTGGGACGGAAAAACCGTCAGCTACGCCCTCTCCGGCAGCAACTACCGCACCTTCAAGCCCGAGATCAGCCCCACGCCCGATGGCGGCTTGTTTGTCTCGATCCGCATCGACCACCTGCGCGGCCTGCTTTCCTCCAACGACCACGCCGTCCTGGAAATCACCATCTCGCCGAACGGACAGATCGCCTCCGCCCAATCCAGCCTCGCCCTCCAGGGTGTCTCCATTTCCAGCGAACTCATCCGCGGCAGCGCCAATGCCGGTGCCCAGGTCGGCGGCGTCGGAGCGGCGGTGAAAATCGGCGGTGATCTCGTGGCGGATCTTTCCTCGAAACTGCTCCGCGAGAAAATCGTCGAGGCCGGTCGCGTGTCCTTCCCCGCCGCCCTGCGCCACAACTACAACCAGCTTTACCAAGCGATCCGCACCGAAGACGGCAAGCCCGTTGCCCCTGCCCCGGCCCCAACTCCGGGTGCCCCCGCCGCCCCCGCGAAGGAACCGGAAAAGCCTGCTTCGCCTGAGCCCGCCTCACCCGAACCTGCAAAGCCCGCGCCGGTGGAGCCACCGAAGCCGGCAGAGGGCTCGGGGCTGAAGATGAATGAATTTGGGAAGTAGGGTTTTGCTGTTCACAATCAGGGCATATCTCCCATGAAACTCCTCTCCAACGGCTTGCTGGTGGCGGTGACCGGAGTGATGCTCAGCTGCGCGGCCTCAACGAAATACCGACATCTGGTTTCCTATTTCGATCGAAATGGCGACGGAAAGGTCGATCTCGAGAAGCACAAGTATCCTGGTGGCTTCGATATGGATTGGGAGCTGCGGGACGACAATCACGACGGAAGGTTTGAGAGAAAGGTTCTCTTCGGCTATGAAGTCGGGGAGTCACAGGTGGACATCCCAGTTCCAACGGAAGTCAAATTGGAGAGATAGATCCAAGATCAAGAAGGAGATCAATATAAGTTCAATGTTCAATGTTGAACGTTCAATGTTCGATGTTTAACTTCCTCACCCCCTCGGGTGAAACTTCTTATGCACCGCCTTCAGCCGCTTGCCCTCGACGTGGGTGTAGATCTGGGTGGTGCTGATGTCAGCGTGGCCTAACAGCTCCTGGATCACGCGCAGGTCGGCGCCGCCTTCGAGCAGGTGGGTGGCAAAGGAATGCCGCAACAGATGCGGATAGACGTTGTGGTCGATCCCGGCCATCTGCGCCCGCTCCTTGACGATTTCCCTCACGCGATCCGGTGAAAGCGCGCCGCCGCGGACGCTGAGGAAGATGTGCGAGGAGGTCTTCTTTTTCACGAGGTTCGGTCGCTCGTTCGCGAGGTAGTCCTCCAGCGCCGCCCTCGCCTTTCCACCGACCGGAACGATGCGGGTCTTGTTGCCCTTGCCCGTGACGCGGATGAAGTTTTCCTCGAAGTCCAGTGTCTCAAGTCGCGCCTGACAGAGCTCGGAAAGCCGCAGGCCGGAGGAGTAGAACAGCTCCAGCATGGTGTGATCGCGACGGCCGAGGAACTTCGAGCGGTCGATTGAATCCAGCAGCTTTGCCACATCGCCGAAGTGGATCGTTTCCGGCAGCGATTTGTCCGGCCTTGGCGAAATCAGCGGCTCCGCAGGATCCATCGGCAGCTTTCCACGCATCGCCATCCAGCGGAAGAACACCTTCAGATGCACCGTGGTGATCCGCAGCGAGGCGGCGGAGAGCCCGCTGTCCTTTCGCGCGGAAAGGAAGCGCGTCAGCTCATCCACGCCGATCTCGGAAAGCGGCAGCCCCTGCTTCTTCATCCAGGCCATCAGGGCATCCAACGTCTGCCGGACCGACGACTGGTAGGCAGTCGAGAGCCCGCGCTCGACCGCGAGATACATGATGAAGGAGTCGATCGCTGGTTCCATCGTCGTGGGGAAGGTCGGGCCGGAAGTTCCAAGTTCCAAGTTCCAAGTTCCAAGTTCCATTGCCCCTTGAAACTGAACACTTGAACCTGAACACTTCCCCCATGCGCATCGACATCGTCACGCTGTTTCCGGAGATCGCGCTCGCGCCCTTGAGCGAGAGCATCATCCAGCGTGCGCGGAAGGCCGGGCTGGTGGAGATCACGGCGCACAATTTGCGCGACTGGACCACCGACAAGCATCACAAGGCCGACGACACCCTCTGCGGCGGAGGCCAGGGAATGCTGCTGAAACCGGAGCCGATCTTTGCCGCGATCGAGCAACTGCGGACGCCGGAGTCGAAGGTCGTGCTGATGACGCCGCAGGGAAAGGTCTTCAAGCAGGCGGTGGCGCGGGAGCTTTCCGCCGAATCGCACCTGATCCTGCTCTGCGGGCATTACGAGGGCGTGGATCACCGGGTCATCGAGCAGCTCGTCGATCTGGAGCTTTCGATCGGCGACTACGTGCTGACGAATGGCGCGATCGCGGCGGCGGTGGTCACGGATGCGATCGTCCGTCTGCTGCCAGGCGCGCTGGGCAACGAGCAATCGAGCGTCGAGGAGTCCTTTTCCGATCCGAATCTCCTCGAAGCGCCGGCCTACACGCGGCCGATCGATTTCCGCGGCCACGTCGTCCCGGAGATCCTGCTTTCCGGGCACCATGGAAACATCGCGAAGTGGCGGAAGGAAAAGGCCCTGGAGCGGACGCGGGCGAACCGGCCGGATCTGTTGGAGGGTTGATCAGGTGCCGGACTGGTTGCGGCGGTAGGTTCGCGGGGAGCGACCCTTTTCCTTTTTGAAGGCGCGTGAGAAATACGCCTCATCGCAGAAGCCCAGCGTGCGGGCGATCTCGGCGGACTTCAGGTCGGTGGAATCGAGCAGCCGGGCGGCGGAGTTGAGCATCTGGGAGAGGTGGAACTTTTGCGGGGCCACTCCGGCGAGCTGCCTGAACCTGCGGCGGAAACTCTCGTAACTCAGGCCGAGCCGGGTGGCGACATCACGAGGTTTCGCATGCGGTTGGGAAAGGAGGCGGCAGGCTTCGGCGAACCAGCCGGGCCTGTCGGTGGTCTCCATGAGGCTTTGATCGGAGCCCTGGATCGCTTGACCGAGCAGGCCTTGAAAGGCGCAGAGTTTCTCCAGGGAACCGGAAGCGGGATCGAGCACGCTTTCACGAAACTCCCGGAGCCAGTCTTGTTGAGATGACAGATGTCCTGTTAGATGCGAAGGGGAAAGCAGTCCGCTGGATTTCCAGACTTCGAAGACCGGGCCTTCGAACATGACGTAGAGTTCATCCCATCCGCCGCGTTTCCAGGGGGTGTAGCAGTGGCCGAACTCCGGCAACACCAGGATCCAATCGCCCGCCGTGAGGCTGCGGGATCGGCCGAGTTCGTCGTCGTAGTGGCCCTCGCCGCGCAGGATCAGGACGAAGGCGTAGCGTTGAAGGCGTCGGAAGCGCACCATGCCGCCGCGCGAGGCGTGGATTTCGCCGATTTCCACGAGCGAGCCGAGCGGGCATTTCTCCTGCTGGAGGAGGATGGTCCACTTCGGCTGACTCATGACCAGAAAACACAAGTTTTTCCCAAATGGATCAAGTGTCGTGTGAAGCTTTCCTTAGATTCCCGGCGTAAAAGGTTTCCGACATGAGCAGAGCGAGGATCTTTCTGGTGGCATTGGGCTGTGGCATGCCGGTGATAGTGGGGGCGAACGAAGCCATCGCCTTCAACCGCGACATCCGGCCGATCTTCACCAAGCACTGCACCGCCTGCCACGGCGGGGTGAAGGAGGCGGGAGAGCTTTCGCTCATTTATAGGGCCCGGGCCCTCGGAAAGGCGAAGTCGGGAAAACCAGCGATTGTTCCTGGCGATCCGGGGACTTCGGAGCTGGTGAAGCGCATCAACAGCCACGATCCGGACGAGGTGATGCCGAAGCCCAAGCACGGGCCGCGCTTGTCGGACGCCGAGATCGCCACCCTCACCGAATGGATCCGCCAGGGGGCGAAATGGGAGGAGCACTGGTCGTTCATGCCGCCGGTCGAGCCAACCGAGCCCTCGCTGAAGCGGACCGACTGGGCCGCGACCAAGGCGGACCGGCTGATTCTGAGCAAGCTGGAGGCCGAGGGGATTTCGGCCGCACCGACCGCGTCGCCGCAGGAATGGCTCCGGCGGGTATCTCTCGATCTAACAGGTCTGCCACCCTCGCTGGAAGAATGGACCGCTTTTCAACAGGCAGCCGCCACCGATCCGAAGGCCGCGAAAGAGGCGGTGGTGGATCGTCTGCTCGCCTCGCCTCAGTATGGCGAGCGCTGGGCGGCGATGTGGCTCGACCTCGCGCGCTACTCCGACACCACCGGATTTGAAAAGGATCCGCACCGCGACATCTGGCCGTTCCGAGACTGGGTGATCCGCGCCTTCAACAGCGACATGCCTTTTGATCGTTTCACCGAGAAACAGCTCGCCGGCGACCTGCTGCCGAATCCGGAGCCGGATGACTTCATCGCCGCCGCCTTTCATCGCAACACCCAGAACAACACCGAGGGTGGCACCGACGACGAGGAATACCGCACGGCCGCCGTGCTGGACCGCGTCAACACCACCTGGACCGCGTGGCAGGCCACGACCTTCGGCTGCGTGCAATGCCACTCACACCCCTACGATCCGATTCCGCACGATGATTATTATCGCTTCATGGCCTTCTTCGACAACAGCGAGGACACCGACCTGAACAACGAGTTTCCCAAGACCAAGGTGACCAACGATCCCGCCAGCCAGGCCGAGGCGGTGAGGCTGGAAAGGGCCGTCCGCGAGACCCGTCGTGCAATCAACAGCGAGGCGAAGTCCGTGGCCGACAAGCTCACCGGCTGGACCCAGGCGAAGGCGATTTCTTCGGTCGCTTCCGCCGAGACCGGCAAGATCGAGCAGCAGGCGAACGGACTCTACCAGGCCAGGGGAACGAACCCGACGGGCTCGGTTTACACCATCACGCTGCCCGCCACGCCGCTTGGGGCCTTGAAGGTGGACATTCTTCCGGAAAGCGAGGACCCGGCGAAATGGTCGGAACTCGGGGCGGTCATTGCCGGGCTCGATGCCGATCTGGTGATGGCCGACGGCACCCGCCAACCGGTGAAATTCAAGGAGGTCGTCGCGGACTTCCTGGCGGGGCCCTTCGATCCGAATGATTCGATCCGTGGAGGAAGCAGCGGCTTCGGCGACTATCCGGTGCTGCGCGGTCCCCGTCAGGCCTGCTTCGTGCCTGAGGTTCCGACCAATCCCGCTCTCGATGCGAAGCTCGAGATTCGCATCCGCCACGGAGCCGTCTGCAATGGCGAGAACCAGAGTTGTGTGTTGAGGAATTTCCGGATCTCCACGACCGCAGATGCCGCTTTGAATGGGTTCATCAACTCACCCGAGCGAGCCGCTCGATGGGCGGAGCTCGGCGGCCTCCAGAAAAGCTACAATGCCATCCCAGGCACGATGATTCCCGCGATCGTCGAGCGCGAGGACAAGGGCCGTCGTGATACCCGGGTCTTCATTCGGGGAAACCGCATGACCAAGGAAAAGTCCGTGCAGGCGGGCATTCCGGAAATCGTCAGGCCACCGAAGAAGGAGGGTCGCCTCGACCGCATCGACCTTGCCCGCTGGATGACCGGAGACTCGAACCCGCTGACCGCACGTGTGCTGGCCAACCGTCTGTGGGCGGAGCTTTTCGGCATCGGGATCGTGGAAACGCTGGAGGACTTTGGCACCTCCGGAACCCTGCCGACCAATCAGCCGTTGCTCGACCATCTGGCATTGCGGCTTTCGAAAGAACATCACTGGAAACTGAAGCCCTTCCTCCGCGAGATCGTCCTTTCCTCCGCCTACGGCCAGGCCGATGCGGTCAGCCCGGCCCTGCTGGTCAAGGACCCGAAGAACCGCCTCGTCTCGCGCGGCCCGAGGCAGCGCCTCACGGCTGAAATGGTGCGCGATCAGGCTCTGCTCGTGTCCGGCTTGCTTTCGAAGAAGCAGTTCGGCCCGCCGGTCTATCCGCCGCAGCCGGATGGCATCTGGAAGTCCGCCTACAGTGGTGCGCGATGGAAGAACTCCGAAGGTGAGGACCGCTATCGGCGCGGCATTTACACCTACTCGAAACGGACCAGCGGCTATCCTGCCTTCCTGATGTTCGATGCCCCGACCCGTGATGTCTGCACTGCCCGACGCATCACGACGAACACGCCCCTGCAGGCACTCGTCACACTCAACGATCCGGCGCACATGGAATTCGCGAAAGCCTTTGCCAAGATCATGGAATCCGCCGGACAGGATCTAACAGCCAAGCTTTCTGCCGGCTACAAGCGCCTCACGCTTGAGGACGCCGCACCGGACATCCTTGAAGCACTCGCACAGCTCCACACGGAGGCGAAGGCCGATTACGAAAAGCAGCCAGCCGAATCCGCCAAACTCGGAGCCACTCCCGACGAGGCCGCCTTGGTGCTCGTCGCGAACACCATGCTGAACCTGGACAGCGCTTTGACGCGCTGAAATCCCTCACTCGTCATTCCATCCATGAACTTTTTCCAACAGCTCCAACACGACCGCGCCCAGCATCTCACGCGGCGACATTTCCTCAGCCGCTGTGGCGTCGGGCTCGGGGCCTTGTGGCTGGCCAGCCAGGGCAATCGCGCCTGGGGCTCGGCCGGACCTTTGTTGAAGGATCCTTCCAATCCCTTCGCGCCGGATCTGCCGCAATTCGCCGCCAAGGCGAAGCGGGTGATCTACCTGCACATGGCTGGATCTCCGAGCCAGTTGGAGCTCTTCGACCACAAGCCGGAGCTGACCAAGCTCGACGGCAAGGAGTGCCCGCAGGAGTTCCTGGCAGGCAAGCAGTTCGCCTTCATCCAGGGCGTGCCGAAGATGCTCGGCTCCCAGTTTCCCTTCCACCAGGCGGGAAAGAGCGGGCAGTGGATTTCCGATCGCCTGCCGAACCTGGAAACAATGATCGACGAGATGTGCATCGTGAAGTCGATGTACACCGATCAGTTCAACCACGGACCGGCCCAGCTTCTGGTTCACACCGGCAGTCAGAACCTTGGCAATCCGTCGATGGGAGCCTGGGCGACCTATGGTCTCGGCTCGGAAAACAACAACCTGCCGGGCTTCATCGTGCTGACCTCCGGCGGCAACAACCCCGATGCCGGGAAGTCGGTCTGGGGCTCGGGCTATCTGCCCTCCGTTTATCAAGGCGTGCAGTGCCGCTCGCAGGGCGATCCGGTGCTCTATCTCGCCAACCCGGACGGCGTCAGCAGCGCGATGCGGAGACGCACGCTCGACACGCTTTCCAAGATCAACGAACGCATCGCCAAGGACGCCGGGGATCCGGAAACGGTCACCCGCATCGCACAGTATGAAATGGCCTACCGGATGCAGGTCCATGGATCGGACGCCTTCGACATCAAGCAGGAATCCGCCGCCACGCACCAGATGTATGGCACTCAGCCAGGACAGGAATCCTTTGGCAACAACTGCCTCGTCGCTCGACGTCTGGCCGAGCGCGGCGTTCGCTACATCCAGCTCTTTGACTGGGGCTGGGACTCGCACGGCACCAGCGCGGGAGACGACCTCAAGAACTCCTTCGTCAACAAGTGCAAGCAGATCGACCAGCCGATCGCGGCCCTGCTCAAGGATCTCAAGCAGCGCGGACTGTTGGAGGAAACACTGGTGATCTGGAGCGGTGAGTTCGGTCGCACTCCGATGAAGGAAAACCGTGGCGGCGTGAACGGTCCCTTCGTCGGCCGCGACCACCACCCGAGCGCCTTTTCCCTCTGGATGGCCGGCGGCGGCGTGAAGCCTGGATTTTCCTATGGGGAAACCGATCCGATCGGCTACGAGGCGATGACCAACAAGGTCAGCATCCACGATTTCCACGCGACCGTGCTGCAGCTGTTAGGCTTCGATCACGAGAAGTTCACCTATCCCAGTCAGGGAGTGAACCAGAGGCTTTCCAACATCACCAAGCCCGGCAGCAAGGTGGTGAAGGATCTCATTGCCTGAGGAACAGAAAGCCCCTCCCCGGCTGGCCGGAAAGGGGCTTGAACATGATCCAAGGTGACTCATTCGGTCCCGGCGACACGGACGAACTTGCTGCCGCCGGTGATCGGGATGAGAGCCTCCATCCGCTGGTAGCCGCTCGGGGCTCCACTCTGGTTGCTGGAGATGGAAGGAGTGGCGTTGGCAGGATTCCAAGCTCCAAGATCGGGGCTTTCCTCCAGATCATAGGTGCTGGAACCGGTGCTGCGCTGGAACCAGGTGATGAGCAGGTTTCCGCCGCTCTGGCTGACCTGGGACAAGGAGCCGCTGCTCGCGATCGGGCTGGTGCCGAACAGGAACTCCTGGACGTTCGGGAATCCATCGCCATCCGGATCCGCAGCGCGATCCGCCGAGGGGCCGGAGAGCCCATAGGTGGTGGTCGCCCAATCAGAATAGCCGCCTGGAAGCGTGGAGTCGTTGTTGAAGAAGACCACCGGAAGCGTCTGGGTCGAACCACTGGCCAGCGTGAAGCTGCGGTTCGACGAGGATTCATAGCTGTCCGGATTGCCGCCCGGGATGTAGAACTTGTAGTCACCGAACGAGGATCCGGTAGCACCCGAAGCGGAATAAGTGCCGGTGTAGATGCCGTCCGAATTCGGGTCACTGAGGAGAATTCCACCACTGGTGCTCCAGGGACCATCGAACTGACCGACCACTTTCACCGTGTTGGTGGCTGGATTGAATCGGCCCTTGGCGGTGGCCACGGTCATGTTGACCTGGAACACGACGGTGCGGGTGGCAACGAGGGGCTGGGTGTCTGCGGCATCATTGATTCCGTCGGCATCGCTGTCGGCATTGGTGGGGTCGGTGTTGGCGGTGAACTCGTTTCCATTGGTCACGCCATCGCCATCGAAGTCCCCACCAGCACCGAGGCTGTAGGCGCTGAGGAAGGCCGACTGACTGGGGTAAACGGTCCTCTCGAAGGTGTTGATCCCGGTGCGGGTATCGAAGAAGAAGCGATGGAACCCGCTGGCATTGGCCGTGCGGTTGATGTCACCACCATTTCTGACCGCAGTGCCAGCGGTGGGCCCGGAACCCCAGTTCACGTGACCGGGAGTGGACCAGTTCGTGGCATTGGTGAACTTGTGGGCAAAGGAGGACGGACTGCGGAAATTGAAATCCAGCGTGTATTGATACTGGCCCGTCAGGGTCTGATCGACCGGATCGGTGAAAAACACACCCGTCAGATTTCCGGTCGGGTCCCATGCGGGAGTGGTGAAGCTGCCTGCGATCACAAGGCCCTGCGTGAAGTTGTAAACAAGGGGATTCGACTCGTAACCAAGCGCGCTGCCATCGGCCTCCTCACCATCATTGTAACCATCGCCATCCGTGTCCGCGGTGGTCGGAGAGGTGCCGGGATTGGTGATGCTGACGTAGGTCGCGGAGGCGGTCTCGATGTTGTCGTTCAGGCCGTCGTTGTCGGTGTCCTTCTTCTTGGGGCTCGTGCCGATCTGGTATTCGAAAAGATTGGTCAGGGTGTCGCCGTCCGGATCGGCTCCGTCGGCCGCAGGTCCACCCGGGCGCTGGGCGACCTCGGTCGGGGTGAAATAGGTGTTGAGCCAGGTGCTCGGGATGCCAGGCGTTCCCGGCATCGTGAAGGAAAGAGGTGCGGTCGTGGTGAACGAACTGCCCCAGTTGCTGATGGAGGAGGTGGCTGCGGAAAGTGCGTCCACCGCACCATCACCGCCCCCGCCGCCTGTCGTGTAAACATCGAAGGTGAAGGTTTCCCCAGCATCCAGGGACAAGCTGCCCACAGGGACCGTGATGCTGACCGAGGAGGCATCGCGGGTCACGGTTTGAAAGGCCCCGCCGGACCAACTGGCTCCCGAGTAGGTGAAGACCTGGCCGTTGGCGGGTGGCGTCCCATTGTCCACCCAGCTTCCCAGCCAGTGGGTCATGGCGGAGGAAAAGGCGATCGGGCGGCTCCATCCGTTTCCTGCGGCATCGCCTCCAATCGGATTCGAGCGAAGGGCGACGCAGTACTTTCCCCAAGTCGTCGTCGAAGGATCCCCAGCGAGGTTGATCTTGAAGGTGATCGTGGTGGCGGCCGCATTCACGGTCACATCCACCGACGTGATATCGAGGTGGGGGAACGGGCTGCCCGGCACCGCAACCTCTCCGGTGGTGTCGGAATAGTTCAGGGTGGTTTGGGCAGAGGCTGCGCCGATCATCAGGAGGCCAAGCGACAGGCCCTGGAATATCTGGGTTTTCATAATGCTGAGGGTTTTAGCGGAGAAACTAAGGCACTGCTTCCCAAGGGCTTCAAACTGGAACTGATGGCGTTTCGTTGAACGGTTGAAATGAATCCTTCATTCGCTTCATCGAATCGGTAGAGAGACGCAGAAGAAGGCACTTTCAAGATCTGACCTGCTGCTGAACGGGCAGCACAGCCCGCCAGAGCGAAGGGCTTTGCGACGAAACAGAATCCGCAAAACAGCTCGGCAGACCAACGAATCAGCAGGGATCCCGCAGAATAGCTCAGCCGTCCAATTAGCCAACCAAGGGACTAACAGAGGGATAGACAATCTGTAGAACTTCCGGGTGCGGCGAAAGGACGGGGCGTGGAAAATGAAAGGCAACGCTACGCCTGCGGCTCCCACTCTCTGGAGCATGCGGGATCTGCGTGTCGAAATCACCAAAGCAGGATCAGGGATGAGCCGATGATTTGGTTCATCCTGACGTTTTCTCGATGAGGTCGTCGGCGGTCCAGGGTTTCCGGTCCGGGCCTGCCGAGCGGATTTCCCATTGCTTGCCGCCGAGGGCGTGGAAGATGAGCGGGGTTTGCCAGCGGTCGATGAGGCGTTTCCGGGAATCGAAGATGGGCGATGGATCGGAGAGCCAGGGCTCGGTGCCGGGGCGCTTGCCGCGCAGGGCGGCACTCCATTCCTCGTTGGCGGAGAGGGGGCGATCGGCCGCCTGCTTGTCAATCAGCAGGAAGCTGGAAATGGCGCGGCCGAGCAGGGTGAGGTCGTTCGCCGGAGGATGGGCGGGATCGGCATAGTCGCCGAGAAGGCGGTCGCCCGGTGCCCGGTGGTCGCCGGGTGGCGGCACGGCGGGGCTGGATTCGGTGACGACGATGCCGGCGGGGACCACATCCGTCTGCACGCTCGTGACCTCCGCTGGCGCTGGCGCAGGGTTTGCCGCAGGGCCCGGCTGGGAGCGCTGCCAGAGCAGGACGGCGGAACCTGTCAGACACAAGGTCGCTGCCAGGAGGGTCCAGCGGGGCATGATCAGGATTTGATGAAGCCGAGGGGTGGAGTGCCGGAAACCGGGTTCCAGAAGTTGGCGATGTTGGGCAGGACGGTGGCCATGCTGGTGGCGGGAACGCCGAACCAGCGGAGCATTTCCGCGAAGTAAACATCGGCCGAGGTGGAGGGCAGGAGGCGGCCGCCGTAGCCGACGTCATCGGGTCCATCGAGGGTGAGGTCGGGGTAGGTGCCGAAGATTTTCCCGCCATCGACGGGGCCGCCCATGACGAAGGCATTGCCGCCCCAGGCGTGGTCGGTGCCGCGGCCATTGGAGCGGAGGGTGCGGCCGAAGTCGGAGGCGGTGAAGGTGACGACGTCGTTGGCGAAGCCGAGTTGCTCGAGTCCGAGCTGGAAGGCAGTGAGGGCGGCGTCCACGTCGGCAAGCTGGTAGGCTTGAGGCTGGAGGAGATCGCCGTGCATGTCCCAGCCGCCCCAGTTGATGAAGAAGGTCTGGCGGCGCAGGCCGAGGGCGGAGCGGATCTTGATCGAGCGCAGGACGGCCCTGAGCATGGTGGCGAGGTAGTTGTTTCCGGGGAAAAGGCTGGAAGCCGTGCCGAGATCGCCGGTGGAGGAGTCGAACTGCTGCTGGAAGAGGAGCTGGGCGTCGTCGCTCTGTTTGGTGAGGGAGGCGAAGCTTTGTTCGAGGAGGTTGGAGTAGCTTTGTTCCAGGGTGCTGCGGAGCGCCTGGTTCTTGAGTTGGTGGGGAGTGCTGTAGTTCTCGAAGCTGAGGGAGCCGCCCGGAGTGATGACGAACTGGGTGGTGTCGCGGCCGACCTGGAGCACGTTGTTTCCGCTGAGGGAAATGCTCATCGAGGTGGCCCCGGTGTTGTAGGCGGAGTTGAGGAGATCGGCCGCGCGGCCGGCCCAGCCGGTGAGTTCGAGCATGCCTTGGGGGATGGCGGTCTGCCACTGCTCGATCTGGTCGCTGTGGGAAAAGAGGGCGCGAGGGATGGGCAAGGCGGCATTCGAGCCATTTTCCCAGGCCTGGTACTGGGACTTGGTGATGGGCTGGACCAGGGTGCCGATGTTGGCGATGGCGGCGAGGCGCTGCTTTCCGGCGAAGGCCCCGGTGCCGGTGGCCATCTGGTGGAGGCCAGCCATGGAGGGATGGAAGGCGAAGTCGGATGAGGTGCCGTTGAGGCGCAGCAGGGTGTTGCGGTCGAGGGCGAGTCCGCCATCCGACCCGAAGGCTCCACGGGTGGCGGAGTAGGAGTCATAGCGCGACTGCTCCCAGGGGACGAGCATCTGGAAGGAGTCGATGCCGCCGCTGAGGAAGATGCAGACGAGGGCCTTGGCGTCGGTGCCGCCCCCGAGGTCATCGGCGGCGGCGTTGTTGGCCAGCCTGAGATTGAGCAGGGTGTTGAGGATGGCGGAGGAGCTGACGGCCGCGCAGTTGAACTGGCGGAGGAAGCTGCGGCGGGAAATGGGCTGGGGAGGCATGGTGGTCGGCGGGCTTAGCGTTGCACGGCACCCTCGGGGCAGGCCGAGGCGAGGAAGACGGTGAGCTGGACCCGCAGCAGGGGATCTGCGGCGGAGATCTGCGAGAGGGAGTTGAGGATGGTGGTCCGGGTGGTGGCGCTCATGGAGCCACCGCAGAGCAGGAGGTTCGCCCGATCTACGAGGAGTGCCGTATTTCCCGCGACCTCGAGGAGCTCCCGGTAATCGGGCGGGAAGGCATAACGGTCGTAGATCCGGAAGCCGTAAACGGTGTTTTCCCAGAGGCGGTTGACGAAGGAGATGCTGGTGTAGCTGTTGGTGATCTGGAAGGCCGGGCCGTTGAGCTGGTTCTCGGTGAGGAGTCCGGGTGAACGGTAGTCCGGACGGTAGAAATTAAAGACGCTCGGCGAGTTCGAGGGCGACTGGAGCGAGCTGTCATAGAAGTAGCCATAGTCCCACCAGTGGAGTGAGGGATAGCGCTGGAGCCCACCGGCGCGAGCCAGGGCCATGGCGCGCTGCACGGGATCCTTCAGGCGGCCGAAGGTGGCGGAGCCCCTCGACCAGCGGACATCGCGCGCCTCGACATCGACGAGGATGGCCCGGACGACCGCCGCGAGGTCGCCGCGTTTTCCGCTGCCGTTGTTGGCGAACTTCGCGGCGACGCGACCGACGTAGGCCGGGCTGGGATTCGAGGTGACGAGGAACTGGATGAGCTGGCGGCTGACGAAGGGGGCGGTGTTGGGATGGTTGCAGAGGAAATCAAGGGCATCGTCAACGTCGCGCTCGCCATTGGCGGCGCTGGCGGTGCGTGCGGGGATGGAGAGGCCTCCGAGGAGGGACTTGGCCTCGAAGTCGTGCTTTTCCGGCCACATCGTCATGGGCACCGCGAGCTGGGCGTCGTGGTAGCCGCCGCTGTTCCAGTTCTGGCCGCCGAACCAATAGCCGGTGAAGACGCGGGCCAGTTCGGTGATGTCGGCATTGCTGTAGGTGGGGATGAAATTTCCGCCGCCGTCGGTCTTGCGGGTGCCGTCCTGATTGAGCTCCCAGAGGCCGATGGTGAAGAGCTGCATGATCTCGCGGGCGTAGTTCTCGTCGGGGAACTGGTTGATCTCCGGACGGGCCTTCTGGTTGCCCACATGGCTGAGGTAGCGGCCCATGGCGGCGTGGCGTGTGACGCCACCCAGGAGGTCGCGATAGCTGCCGAAGGCATGTCGCAGGAAGAGGTCGTAGTAATCGGTCATGGCGACCGGTCGGCCTGCCAGATTCGCATCCCGTTTCGAGGTGACGAGGATCTGGCTGAGGGCGAAGGCAACGCGTTGGCGCAGTTGATCGGGACCGCAGACCGCGCCGCGGACGAAGGCGGTGGCGGTGTTGTTGTCGCTGACGTCGAGATCATTGTAGCTGTAGCTGAGATCCACCCGGGGGCCGCGGGCATCCTGAACCATGGCCTCGATCACCGGGCGCTGATAGGTCGGTGGCTGGCTGCTGATCTGGTCGTCGATCCAGGCGGAAATGCCGAGTGATTGCACGCGATCCAGCTCCGCCAGGGTCGGGCCGAAACTGGCCTGCTGGAGGAAGCGGGCGGCCTGTTCACGGGTGACTTGAGAGGCTGCGGCACCGGGCAGGGTTCCTCGGAACCGCTCGATGAATGAGGCATAATCTCCGGAAACACTGCCGGTGACATTGCCTTCGGAATCGAGGGTGAGCGAGCCGACCCGGGTGCTGTCGCGAAAGTAAAGATCGCTGCCCACGAAGGTCTCGTCCCAATCCGCCACGCCGTCGCCATCGGAATCGCGGTCCTTGGTTTCCACGGAAAAGAAGGCCGATCCGGGCTGGGTGAACTGGCCGACGACACGGGCGGTATCCTCATTTCCACTCTGGACCGAGGGCAGCGAAAGCCACTGCCAGGTCGAGAGGTTGGTGGAGCGTTGCAGGCGCTGGCGTTTCCAGGGATTGCGGGTCCAGGCAAGCAGGGCGTCGTTTCCGGAGCGCTGGATCGAGACACCGATGCGCGAGCGGGGATCGAAGGGATCGGTGCCCCAGGAGGCTTCCTTGGCATTGCTGGCACCGTCGCCATCGCTGTCGAGATTCGGAGCGAGTCCGACGGCCTGGAAGCGCGCCTCCCAGGCATCCGGCAGGCCGTTCTGGTTGAGATCGGTGCCGGCGCTGGCGGTGATGTTGGCGAAGAGTGGACGGAGTCCGGCGACAAGGGGGTTGGAGCCCTCGTTGCGTTCGATGCGGTCATCCACGCCATCGCCATCCGTGTCGGTTAGACGGGGATTCGTGCCGGCGAGATGCTCCTCTCGGTTCTTGAATCCATCTCCATCGGCATCCTGGGTGGCGTCGGCGGCGGAGTTCTTGTTCAACAGGTTCGCATCTTCCCAAACATTGGGCATGCCATCGTTGTCGCTGTCGGCATAACTGGCGAAAACGGGCAGGGTTTCCAGGACGGTGGGGGTCAGGAAAATCCGGACGCCCTGGTGGACGTCGATGGTGGGGAATCCGACATTGTTGTCGGAATCCTGCCAGGTGGTGGTGCCTGCATCCAAGCCCGCTGCGGCGGTGGAAACACTGACGACGCGGGAGACGACGGTGGTGTTTCTCGTCAGGTTCAGGATCTGGAAGTTGAGGGACCAGACGTTGCCACTGCCGCGGGTGGCGAGGAGGCGGAAGCGCAGCTTGTCGGAGATATCATTCGCCCCATAGCCGCTGAAACCCAGCGCGGCCTTGAGGTCGGTGCGCGGGTTGTTTCCCTCGACGAGATAGAGGTTTCCGCTGGGATTCCCGGAGGCGCTGAATCCCTCGCCGGCGAAGGACTCGAATTGATAAGTCAGGGCTCCGTTCACGCTGATAAGCCGCATGTCGATGCTTCTGCGGGAAGATGCCTCCACGTTTCCGACCTGGAAGGAGAGCAGGGTGTCATCGTAGCCGTTGTTTCCGCCGGTGGCGCCGTTGCCGTGATCCCAGACGATCTGGACCGGATCGAGTTTCCATTCCCATGACGCTGGAGACGAAGTGTAAACCGGGACCCAGCCGAGAAAGCCCGGGGTGAGGGCTGGATTCACGGCGGGGTCGAGACCGACCTGGGTTTCCAGCTTGTCGGAAATGCCGTCCGAGTCGGTGTCGGCGAGGCTGGGATTGCTGGGAAGGGCCGCCTTGACCTCGGCGAAGTCGCTGAGTCCATCGCCATCGCTGTCGACCCTGGTGACGTTCTCGGCGGGCTCCTCGTTGTCCGCGAGGCCGTCGCCGTCAGTGTCGGCTTTCCTTGGATCCGAGCCCCTATCAAACTCCTGGAGATTGGTCAGGCCGTCGCCATCCGGATCGGCGGCGGCGGTGGAGGGACCGGCGGGCTCCAGGGCGTATTGCATTTCATACCAGTCAGGGATGCCCGAGGCGTCGGCATCGAGGGTGGCATCGACGATCTGGATGGCGTGGAGGCCGGCCGAGTAGCCGTTGGGATTGGAAACCGTGAGGCTGAAGGAGGAGCCGGTGCGATCCGGGTAGCGGACGTAGTTTCCAATGGGAACGGGGACCGCAGGGGTGGAGGGAAGGATTTCCGTGAGGGTCGGGGTCGGCGGAGTGGAAGCAGTGCTGAAGAGGCGCTGGGTGTCGATCTCGTCATTGAGCCGCACGACGGCCTTCTGGCCATTGTAGCTTCCGCCGACGTAGGCGATGACGTGATAGGAGGAGAATGGAATGCCTGTGACGGTGAGGATAGCGGGAACGGCCGGGACGGCGGGCGAGGACTCGGTAGCGGGCCTGGGCTCGGTGGCGCGGATGAAGCCGTTCAGGAGTTTCTGTTCGGCCCCGCCGTTGTTCGAGGTGGCGTCGTTGTGAGCGCTGGTCCACTGGGCGGACATGCCGGGCACGGTCTCGCCGTTCGCCTTCACCAGGACCGCTGCCTCAGGAGATACGATGTCCGCCGTACTTCCCGACTCGCGGTTGTAGCCGCGCAGCGGAGTGGTGTTGTTCCAGCGGATCTGCGGCACGACGCCGCCCGCCAACAGCCAAGGCACGCTGCCATTCGAATCGTAGGCGCAGACGAAGTTCAGTCCGATCGTACCTGCGAGCGGGGGCGGAGTGCTAGCGGCGGAACCCGGGTTCGAGCCGACCCGCTTTTCCAGCCCATCCGGAGCGCCGTCGGCATCGGTGTCCACGAGGATCGGGGATGAGGCAGGAGAGCGGAGTTCGGCGGCGTCTGACAAGCCGTCGCCATCGCTGTCGGCGAGGATGGGATTGCTGCCCGCGCTGCGTTCGGCGGCATCGGCCAGGCCATCGCCATCGGGGTCGCTGCGGCGTGGGTCGCTGGAAAGCACGCCGCCGTTGAACTCCTGAAGGTTGGTGAGCCCATCGCCGTCAAGGTCCTGGGCGGCGTCGGCGGAATTTGAGTCACTGAGCAGGTTGTCCTGTTCCCACCAGCGCGGCAGGCCGTCGCCATCGCCATCGGCCAGGGCATCGGACTCCACCTCGAGTTTCACAAAGTCGAACTGCACCCACGAGTAGCTGCCGCTGGGCAAGGCTGGCCCGGTGCGGGTGATCTGGATCGAGTTCGCACCCGCGACGGCCGAGACGGCGGAGGCCGGGAAGTCGAGGGTGAAGCGGGTGTCGCGATTCACGCCGTTGCGGATCAGGATCGGGGTGTTGGAGGAGGCGGTGCGGAAGCGGACCTCCAGGTTGTGGGTGCCGAAATTGTCGCCAGTTCCCATGCTTTCCGACCAAGAGCCGCCGCCATGAAGTTCGAAGGTGAGGCGCAATCTTGACTGGGATCCGGTCTGGGCGGCGGTGAGTGGGAAATGGATGAACTGGGACGGATCCGTGTTGGTCACGGCACGCTCGAAGGCACTGGTCGGCTCGGCTTTCGGCACGACGAGCACGGAGGCGAGGTTGTTGAAACCGGCCGGATAGGTTCCCGCCTGGTAAAAGTGGTTGTCGCGTTCCGGGTTCGAGGCCGCCTGGTAGAGCGGATCATCTGGGAGCCGCGTGACGAATCCGGGGGCAGGATTGCTGGAGCCGCTTTCCTGGGAAAACTCGTCGGTCGGGGAATAGCCCGAGGCAAATGGATCCTCATCCTCTCCGATCTGCCAGAGCGTCACCGGGGCCGCCCCCAGCGATCCGATCGCCAGCGGGACGAGGGCGACACGGCGGACAGACCTGAACCACGACACAAGCTGCCGCGATGGGAAAGTGTAGGGGTGGGTCATGGCGGGGATGATCAACCCAAGACACTTTCAGAAATTTTCAAGCGAGTGAATCCCAAAGAATCGGCGAATGATCGTGGCCAGAAACACCCTCGCCCTTGATCAAATCCTCCCAAGAACCTGGCTTAAGACGTCCAGTGTGTCACTAATCCTTGGGGAAAAGGCAGGACCGCGAGCCAACCCTCTTGAGCAACGTTGGTGTGCGACTGCGGGAGCGATTGAAGGGTGATTGAAGCGAAGCGCGAAGCGCCTATTGCCCGGGAGGAGGCACGACTTGTTCGCCTCGTGCTTTGGGCATTTGGGGGAGAACTTCCTTATGGATTGTCTTCCAGACTTCCTCTCCAGCCATCTTGCCGACCGGCAGTGGCGACTCGCCAGGCTTGCAAATCACCATCCCTACATTCGTGAGATAGACATCCAAGTGGGCTTGGCGGGCAATCTCCTGGATGGCAGTCAAAAGTCCTACATCCTTGGCGCTGTAGTTGATCTTTGGCACCTGATCGGGTTCAAGCGTCCCAAGGTCTTCAGCGCTGCCGTCCGCAGGGCCGTTCATCCGGCTTTTGATGATCCATGAGACCCCTCCCCTCTCAGGCTCACCCGCCTCCAACTCGTGATATCGCATGCGAAGGAAGTCGATTGCCTCTTCAATCGGGATATCCTGAAAATTGATCACCGGAACAACGGTCCTCTCCAATCTGGCCATGACATCGTCCGCCGCATTCGTCCGTTCCCCTGTTGCACCACTCCCGTCAACCCGCGACTGATCACATGCTGAGACAGCGAAGCCCAGTGATAGGACCAGCCAAAGATAAAAGCGATATCTCATGTGTTTCTGGGGCAAGTTCTAACTCATCCACGGCGGGGAAGGAAGCCTGAATTCAACCTGGAGCGTTACCCACCCATGGATGGAGCGTCTTCGCCTCGGGTTGGGTGGGTGATCTTGTCTAGGCTGGATGAGTGAGTCGAGTGATCATCCTTTCAACGTCCCGGACACCCGCTATGGCCAGAAATCCGTGGTCAGTGGACTGCCTGCCGCCATCCCCATCACTCGACCAAGTACGCTCAAAAATGAGGTCCCCAGTCCCATCCGGCCTCTGAACCCGTCGAATGTCCTTGAGTCGATCAGGATCAAAAGAGCGGATCGTGGTGGAGCCGAAAGCCCCACCGGCAAGGACGATGGCCCGCTGATCCGTGATGACATAAGCGGTTTTCAGGGCCTTCCGCCGCATCCAGTATGGACTGGAAAGCATGCCAAATCCGATGAACACGAAGGGAAGACCGAACAATGGAAACAGGCCGACGCCCTGACTGAAATCCGGCATCTTGAAGCCGCTGGCCCCCGCCATCCAGAAGAGCGCAAACGCCGTCCAAGGAATGCCAAAGATCACAAGGCCAATGCCACGCCGGGCAAAACGGCCGGGAATGGGCTGTCCAGTCCATGCCACACGTTCTCCGTTCCGTAGTTCAGCGTCAACCAGACGGGATATCTCTTGCGGCAAATGATTCGCGTGGGGGAACTGCATCGGTCTTGTTTGTTGTCGAGCACCTAAGCCATCCACAGCGGGAAGAGAAGCTCGAAGTCAAAGTGAGACCTTGCCCACCGCTGATGAGCCGGCTTTGGCTTCTTGAATGCTCTGATCAGATGCCACTGAGTATCTGCCGTCTCCTCTCTTCATACTCGGTTTCGGAAATCAAGTTCTGGGAGCGAAGGCTGCCAATCTCTTCCAGCCGATCCTGGGTGCTCCGGAGAACCGGGGGTGGTTGAGCCACTTGAGGTGGCCTCCTTCGTGAGGAGAAATACCACACAAGGGCGATCACAATGCCTACCGGAAAAGCCAGCATGATCAGCACCACGAAAATCAAAACTAACTCCGGCGTTCCTATTGGTCCCATGTCTCTTTTGGATTGAGATTTCTGTTATCCACCAAGACCCTATGGAAGCGCCTTGAAGAAGTCGGACGCGTTCTGGATCAGTTGAGGTTTGAAAGGGAGGTGTCGTGTCCGGTTCAAGCCGTGGGCGATCCCCCGTGGGCGGGACCTATCCACAATCATGGGTGATCGAATGAAAACGCGGTCAGACACAAGGGCACACGCTACCTCGGGCTCGATGTCCATAAAGAACAAACTGACTCAGTGATCGTGTTGGTCCATCCGCTTCGCCTGCTGTCATCGCCAGGCTCGTGGGCAAACACGCCGCAGAAACTCGCCTCTGCAGCAGCATCGCCAAGCAGCAGAACCCCGCCTCTCGGATCTGCTGCCGTTCTGCTACGGAGCCAGCGGATCGGCTCCGGCGGGCCCTCCTACGGCCTCGTCCGG
>JAIYDT010000412.1 GCA_027487355.1 Verrucomicrobiaceae bacterium | reverse complement strand
CTCTCTCGCAACTCCTCTCGGGTCGGAAAAGGCACTCTCATCGATTCGGGCATTGAAGCGGCGCATGTTGAGTTGGGCGAACTGTCATTTAGCCACCCGTCGTATGACAGGAAGAATCTTTAGCAAAGGCGACGGGGACAAGGAGGAAGTTCCCGACATCATCTCCAGCTTCGCAGCGACCGGAGTGGGGACATTCCTGTCCCCACTTCGCCGTCTTCAGCCGAAGACACCACAGGAGTGTGGTCACTCCTAAACGAACTGAGCTGCCAGACGACTGTTCGCCAGGGACCCTTTCGCAGTGCGGAATTACAAGAATGCATCCCACCTGCCACGCTCGAAAATTGTAGCATACTCGTAGCGTTCATCGTCCAGATCGACTGCAATTCCGAACACGCTGGAGACGAGAAACCCACAAATGTTGACAGCGTCCGGATCGGCATTCGGTAGCCATGTCCGAAAGCTGGCGACCTCTTGGTCGCACACGTGAACTGACGCGCCCACCGTGATTGTGCATTCCACCAACCTGTCGTCCAGGAAACGCCAAATGGCGTCGGGATAACAAAGTTCGTCCTCGCCGTCGCGGTTCGTGCTGCGTCGCGCAGGTGCACCCAATCTTTCGAGCACCGCCGAGGACGATGACCCAAAGCGAATGCCATCAACATGTTCATACGGGTCAATCGTCCTCATTGCTTCTGGCGGATTGTGCTTCCGAAAGCGGCCGATAGGAAGGGACGAATTCTCGAGCCCATGTCAGAAAGGCGGAGGTGCTTGACCAGATGGCAACGATTGTATGCACCCTGTACATGGCAATACAGTCCGGTGCCGGGTCACTCTGATCGAAGCCAAAGACGCTTGGACAATTACCATCTCCATCGCTTAGAAATGGGAGAAGGTATCCATCGTAGAGCGGCCCACCCAACTCGTCTCGCACGGCGAACACAGCCGTAGCAGTTGTAAGCAGATGAGCTTTCTCGAAGAGACCATGAGGGTGCCCTGAGCAAATCATGGCGTGCAAATCAGCGAACATAGCGGGCGCTGTCGGCGGATACCGAACGCTGAGTTCCTCCTCGATCTGCCTTATCGCAGTGCCGAAGTTTTCTGGTAATTCGATCCGCATAACAGTTACTCGGCGAGTCGTAGCATCACCCGGAGAATCCGACCCGAAGTCGACGGGGACAAGTGGGAAGTTCTCGGCTGACTGCCCCAGCTTCGCAACGACTGGAGTGGGGACACTTTTGTCCCCAATTTACCGTCCACCGGCGAAGACACCACAGGAGTGTGGTGACTCCGTTAGACAAAGCGCTGCACGATGGGCATGCGGCGGCCGATGCCGAAGGCCTTGGTGGTGACGCGGAGGCCGGGGGCGGCTTGCTGGCGCTTCCATTCGTTGAGGTCCACGCGACGCTGGATCCAGCGCACGGTCGATTCCTCGAAGCCGTTGGCTATGATCTCGTCGGCGGAGAGGTGCTGCTCGACGTATTGCTCCAGGATGGCATCGAGGATTTCATACGGCGGCAGCGTGTCCTGGTCCTTCTGGTCCGGCCGCAGCTCGGCGCTGGGGGGCTTGTCGATGGTGTTCCAGGGAATGATTTCCCGATCGCGGTTGATCCAGCGCGAGACCTCGTAAACGCGGATCTTCGGCAGATCGGAGATGACGGCCAAACCGCCGCACATGTCGCCGTAGATGGTGCAGTAGCCGACGGCGAGCTCGCTCTTGTTGCCGGTGGTTAGAAGAAGGTGGCCGAACTTGTTCGAGAGCGACATCAGGAACAGCCCGCGGATGCGTGCCTGCATGTTCTCCTCGGTGACGTCCTCCTTGAGATCGCCGAAGATGGGTTTCATCGAAGTCTTCACCGCTTCGAAGGCATTCTGGATCGGCACGGTGTCGCAGCGGATGCCGAGGTGCTTCGCCAGCGCGATCGAGTCATCGACCGAGCCCGACGACGAGAAGCCGCTCGGCATGGTGAGGCCGTGAACATTTTCCGGTCCGAGGGCATCGGCCGCGATCACGGCTGTTAGAGCGGAGTCGATGCCACCGCTGAGGCCGAGGCAGACCGAGCTGAAACCGCACTTCGTGACGTAGTCGCGCAGGCCGAGAACGAGGGCGCGGTAGAGATCCTCGGACGCATTCGAAATCAGTGGCGGGGCTTCCGTTTTCGAAAGTGTATCGACCACCACGCAGGACTCCACGAAGCCGCCGAGCTGGGCCAGCACCCGGCCATCGGCGGCGACGGCGAGCGAGTGGCCATCGAAGACGAGCTGATCGTTTCCACCGATCGAGTTGCAATAAACGACCGGCACGCCGTGCTCGCGGGCGACATCGGAAATCATCGTGCGTCGCGTCTGCGGCTTTCCGGAATGGAATGGCGAGGCGCTGAGATTGAGGATGAGGTCCGCGCCCTGGCCGCGGAGTTCGGCGACGGGGTCGCGTTCGTAGAGGGGGCGTTGGAGGTAGTCCTCGGTCCAGATGTCCTCGCAGATCGTCAGGCCGATGCGGTGGCCATTCCACTCGATGATTTCGCAGGCTTTCCCGCCTTCGAAATAGCGTCGCTCATCGAAGACATCGTAGGTCGGCAGGAGGGTCTTCCAGACCTTGTGGCGGATCGTTCCATTCTCCAGCCACGCGGCGGCATTGCGGAAAGGCTTGCCTGGACCGGGGTCGGAGTTGTGATCGACGTAGCCGACCACTAGAGGCACCTCGCGGATTTCCTCGGCCAGGTAGTCGAGCGCCTGAAGGCACTTCGGCACGAACTGGGACTTGAAGACGAGATCGCGCGGCGGGTAGCCGACGAGTGACATTTCCGGGGTCAGCACCAGCTCGGCACCGGCATCGAGGCACTCGCGATACGCGGCCATCAGGCGCTTCACGTTTCCGGGAAAGTCCCCGACGACCGCGTTGATCTGGGCGATGCCAATCTTCATGGGCGAACCGTGTACGGGATCACCGGACTCGGCAAGCGCGGGAGGCAAGAGCCGTGGACAGCAAAAAGCCGCCCGGGAAGGGATCCCGGACGGCTTGAGGGAAGCGGGGCTTCAGGCCGTGCTTACTGCGGCTGGATCACGGCGCGGAGGAAGTCCTTCGCATCGGCGGCCACGGTGCCCGGGGCACGGAAGCTGCGGTAGGTCCAGCCACTGCTCAGGGTCGGCAGGCCGGCCTGGATGGCGGTGAGGTCGCCCGTGTCGGTGACTTCCGACACATCGCGGGTCCAGGCGGAAAGGTCGCTGGAGCCCTGGATGCGATAGACCAGGGTGTCGATCACGGCGGAGACTTCCTCATTGGTGACGCCATCGTTGCTGAAGGTCGCCGAGCTGCGGACTGGAACGGTGAGGGTCAGCACGTTGTTTCCGCCGACCGAGGCGATCTTCGAGCTGACCTTGCCATCTTTGACAGCGCTGAGCGGATTTCCATCGAAGGCGAACTCCATCGCGTTGGTGCGACCGTCGTTGTCCGGATCCTGGTCCTTGCCATCGTTCACGCCGGCGGTGAGTCCCTTGTCACTGGCCCAGGTGGCGTAGGCGCCGCTGGAAACCGTGAGGCTGAGGACGCCGGTGGACTCGGTGAAGGTCCAGGTCTTGGTGCCATCCACCTTCGTCCAGACGTCCGCGGCCTGGGTGAAGCCGGGGATGTTGAAGTTGGTGGTGAAGCTTTCCGTGAGCGTGGCGACGTTCACCAGGGTCCAGCTGTTGCCGGTGGTGATGTCGGCACCGGCCAGGTTCAGGTTGAAGGTGCCGTCGATCGTGACGGTGCCTGCTCCGCTGATGCTGGTGTTGACGCCATTGGCCCCGATGGTGAAGGCCTGCTGCGAGGTGCTGGTGAGCTCCAGGGTGCCGGCATTGACCACGGTGTTTCCGGTGTAGGTGTTCGCGCCGGAAAGCGTGAGGGTGCCGGTGCCGTTCTTCGTCAGGTTGCTGGTGCCGCTGACGACCCCGGCGATGCTGACGGCGTTGGCCACGGTATCGACGGTGCTGTTCGCGCCCAGGGTGACGCCACGGGTGGAGGGCGAGGTGATCGCGCCGCCGGCCTGGAGGGTGCCGCCGTTGAGGACGAGGGTGTTGGTTGCGCTGCCATCTCCGAGGGCGGAGCTGCTGTTCGCGTTGAGCACACCGCCGTTGACGGTGGTGCTGCCGGTGTAGGTGCTGGTGCCGGTCAGCGTCTGGGTGCCGGTGCCGGATTTCACGAGCGACAGGTTGCCGGTGATCGGGCTGTCATAGGTGAAGGTGGCGGTGTTGCTGATGGTCAGGGTGGAGGCGGTGACCGAGGCGTTGGTCAGGGTGGCCGGACCGCTGTTGTTGCCACGGAGCAGACCGCCGACCTGCTGGTTGAAGCCATTCAGATCGACGCTGGCGGCGTCGGCCACACTGGCGGCATTGTGGATGTTCAGTGTGCTGCCGGTGGGCAGGGTGTTGGTGGCACCGAGCTGGAGGAGACCGCGAACGATCTGGGTCTGACCGGTGTAAGTGTTGTTGGTGCCCGTGAGGACGACCTTTGCACCCACGACATCGGCACTGACGACCAGGTCAGCCCCTCCGGAGCTGGAGATCGCGCCGCTGACGGTGAGGGTTCCATTGGTTTGAGCTCCGATGCGGCTGTCGGCCGTGGCGGAAATCAGGACCGGGCCCGCCCAGGTGGCCGAGGCTCCATTGTCAGCCTGGAGAGCGCCACGGGCATTGCCACCGTTGCCGGTGATGGTCACGGACTCGCCGGTGACGGTGATGCCGTTGGCGAGGCGGAGAGAGGCTCCAGAGGCCACGACGGTGCCGGCGTCAGTGGTTCCGAGAGCCGCACTGCTGCCTGCGACCAGGGCTCCAGTCGCAACAGTGGTCAGGCCGCTGTAGGTGTTTGCACCGCTGAGGGTGATGGTGCCACTTCCGCCCTTCGAGAGCGCCCGAGCGCCACCGGTTTCACCGATGTTTCCGGAGATCGTCCCAGTGGTGGTATTGCCGCCGATCGTGAAGTCACCAGCACCGGTGATGGCCCCGGCAAGGGTCACCGGGCCCGACCAGTTCGATCCTCCTTCAAGGCGAAGCTGACCCAGGTTTTCGCCGGTATCTCCGCCGTTCAGAACGAGCGGAGCCGTGTGGGTCACGGCTGCGGACGAGTAGAGGGTGGCGTTCGTCAGCACGTTGATGGTGGCGCTGCTGGCGGTCGGGCTGTTGAGCTGGATCTTGCCTCCCCCGATCGCCGTCGACGGGCCGACATTCACCGTTCCAGTGAAGCCGGTGTTGTCGACATTCAGAATGGTCGAGGCCGTGCCGGTGCCGAGGTTGGTGAAGTTCAAGGTACCCGCTCCGGTTGGCTTGAAGGTGAAGGTGGCCTGGGCGGTGGTGTTCAAGGTGGACCCTGCGGGGATCGCCACCGTTCCGTTGGAAAGGCCACCGCCACCTGCCACGTTGACTGTGGCGTTGTTCACCAGGGTGGTGCCGCCGGTGAAGAGGCTTGCCCCGGAGACCGTGAGGTTTCCGCCATCGACCACGAGGAGCACCTTCTTGTCACCGAGTCCGAGGTTGTCACGGATGACACCGCTGTAGGACGAGGTGCCGGTGACGGTGAGGGTGGAGTCAGCTGCCGTCGAACTGTTTCCAACCACTCCGTTGGCCGTGCCGGAGCGGGTGAGTCCCGCGACGGTTTGGTTGAATCCAGCAAGGTCGAAACTGCCGGTGACACCGGTTGTGAGGATGTTGCCGACATCCAGCGTGGCAGCGGTGTTGACTCCGTTGTTGGCGCCGAGGGTGAGGGTGCCCTCACCGACACCGATGGTGGAGTAGTTTCCGCCACCGCTGACCACCACTGTGCCGATGCGGCTGGTGAGTGGGACGGAGGAATTGATCGGTCCGGTGATGGCGAGGATGCCACCGCCAGTGCTGGCGAAGTGTCCGCCGCCGCTCGTGAGGCTGTTGACCGTGATCGTGCCGCTGAGAGTGGCGGTTCCGGCGCCACTGTTCTCAAGCAAGCCACGGGAGGAGGCTCCTCCTCCGTTGATGGTGATGTTGTTGGCGAAGGTGACTCCGTCATTGACCACGAACCTCGTTGAGCCCGCGTTGACATTCACGGTGCCAGTTCCGAAGGCTGAGGCACTGCCGGCCACAGCGATGCCGGCGCTCATGGAAAGTCCGCCCGTGAAGGTATTGGCACCGCTCAGGGTGAGAGCTCCGCCTCCGGACTTGGCCAGGCTGCCGCCCGTGCCGGAAATGATGCCGGAGAAGACGCTGTTCCCAGCACCCGTGATGCTGAGCGTGTTCGACTGGAGATTGACACCACCGCCGTTGGAGCCTCCACCGCTGAGGGTGCCGATGGTCTCGCTGGCGTCGAGCCTGAAGAGCACGCCGGTGCCGTCAAAGATCGAAACCGCTCCGGAATTCGGAATGGCGGAACCACCCGAGGCGACGAGCACACCGTCGAAGATGTTGGTGCTGCCCGTGTAGGTGTTGGTGCCGGAAAGCACCAGCGTGCCTGCGGAGTTGTTGGTCACCGAACTGGACGTCGAGATGTTCCCGGAAAGGGTGATCGAACCGGTGGTGGAGTTGTTGGTGATCGAGCCGGTGCCCGAGATGTTGTTGGTCGCGACCAACGCACTATCGGAGCGATCGAAGAGCAGGGTTCCGTTGTTGACGACCGCCCCTGAACCGAGAGAGCCCGCAGTGGAAGCGCTTCCGACCTGGAGTGTGCCACCGCTGCCGATGGTGGTGGTTCCGGAGTAGGAGGTGTTGTCCGCACCGAGGATGAGCTTGCCGGTTCCGGATTGGGTGAGGTTTCCAGTGGTGGTGATGGCACCGTTGAACGAGATCTCGGTTCCGGCGTCGATCGAGGCATTGAGGCCCGCGCTGGTGATGGTGACAGGCACATTCAGTGCGTTGATTCCACTCGTGTTCGTGAGCACGGACGTGGCCGAGCCGTTGTCGAAGGAAAGACTGCCGCCGGTTCCCTGGTTCACGATGAAGCCGTTGCCGTTGTTGATCGTGAGCGATCCGACGGTCTTGCCGCCGTCGAGGGTCACGGTCCACTGCGACGAGAAGGCCGGGCTGGTGGTGCCGCCGAGATAGGCAAGCGCGCTGGCCCCGTTGGGGATCGTCGGATTGGTGCTCCAGTTGAGTGCGTCCGCCCAGCTTCCGCTCGCATCAACGGCCCAGTCGGCGGGGGTGGGGGCGTCGGAGATGGTCAGCGTGATCGCGCTTCCCGTGTCGGCGAAGTTGTAGAGCTTTCCGACCTGGGCGTTGGCGATCGAAAGGGCGCTGGT
>JAIYDT010000075.1 GCA_027487355.1 Verrucomicrobiaceae bacterium | reverse complement strand
CTATGGCTGGTTCAGGACAGAAAAATCGAATCTGGCTTTCGCAATTGCTGATTGCTGGCGGCTTCGGGCGGTCCTTTTTGGGGAGGAGACAACAGCGACATCGATCGCTCTAGCGGTATAGGTAGGAACGCCATTTTTGGTTACTGGCTCCGGAAATCTTTGAGAAATTGCGACTCCGATGAGTGGCTCTTAAGTCATCGAACAAATGCCTTCGGCCACCCTTCTGTATGCCGCTTTTGGGTCAGGTTCGGCCACTTTGCGACGGTTTTCCGTCAAAGCCACGGCACGCGCACACCGGGAAAACTGGTTCCACGCGACATTGGAGTCTCGGTTACCGCTGTCGGCTATCGGCCGCGCTATGAATCAGAAGAGGAAGTCGAGCGGAAATGGATGAGTGACTTTAATGTTGCAAACCGCACGCAAAAAGTGGAGAGAACGTTTCTTAATCGCCCTGACGTTACAACCTAGGGGTGAAATCGGCTTTCAAGCGCCCTTCGACCCCGTTTCCCATTTACAAGCCCAAGTCAGAAAACCCTCGTCATTCTGTAGTCCCATGAAACCCAGATTCCGCTCAGTCGCCGTTCTTACCACCATCACGGTCTCACTATTCGCCAGTCCAGTGCTCCATGCGGCCAGTGACTCCTGGAACGTCAACGCAGCGGGCAACTGGAATGCCAATGCAAGCTGGCTCTCTGGAACTCAGACCCCTGGATCAACCACGGCCGACAGCACTGATACAGCGACTTTCAGTTTTCCGCTGACTGCTGGACGAGCCGTAACGGTAGACACCAACCGCTTCATTGGCGGGATCACCTTCGGTGCTGGAAACACCTCCGCCTTCGGATACACGCTGCAAACCGGCAACCTGCGACTGAACAACGGTGGCGTGATTCAGACCACCGGCGCGATCGGAGCCAATACCACGACCATCAGCTCGCCGATTCTCATTTCCGGAGCGACGACTGCATCGGCGACGATTACCTCTGGCGCGACCACTGTTGGAAACGGTGTGATCTCCATCACAGGAGCGGTTACCGGATCTGCTACGGCATCCACCACCACTTCCTTGACCTTGAACGGCACGGGCACCGGAGCCAATGCGATCAGCTCCATCATTGCCAATGGCAGTGGCGGAGCTCTGTCCATTGCAAAGTCTGGAGCCGGCACCTGGCTTCTCTCAGGAGTGAACACTTACACGGGCGCGACCACCGTCACGGCTGGAACCTTGCGGGCGACAACGAGTGCCTCGGCTCTTGGTGCAGGTACCCTATCGCTCGGCGGTGGCACCTTGCAGTTGGGAAATGACACGGGCCTCTCTTTCGGCCGAAACACCACGGTCACTGCGACGAGCACCATCACGGCGGATCGTGCGACCTCTGCCGCGACTGCTACGACTCATACTCTTGGAACGCTCTCCATCGGCGCGCAAACGCTCAATATCACTCGTGGCACGAACATTACGGGTACTGCTGTCGGCGGCATTACCTTCGGGACGGTATCCCAGACCGGAGCCTCTGTTTTCGATACTGGCGCAGACACCACACTCACGCTTGGTGCCCTCCAGACCACGGCGCAGAACATCACCAAGCAGGGAACGGGCACTTTGGTGCTTGGGTCTGCTGCCAATGCGGCTCGTGTGGCTGGGACCAATACCCTCAGTGCGGGCACGTTGCGATTGGGAAGCACAAGTGCACTGGGAACAACGGGCGTCTCGGTGGCACTGAACGGCGGCACACTCGATTTGGCAACGGACGCAACGGTCAATGCCTACAACACCACCGTCGGTGGTACCACCACGATCAGTTCGAACCGCGCCACTTCCGGAGCAGGTATCGTCCACACTCTCGGAACCCTCAGCATTGGAGCCCAGACCCTCAGCATCACCTCTGGAGCAAATGCCACTGGAAGCACCGCAGGGATCACGTTTGGGAGTGTGACCCAATCGGGAGCTTCCGTTTTTGATGTCGCCACCAACACCACCCTCACGCTGGGAGCGCTCCAGACAACTGCCCAAAACATCACCAAGCAAGGTGCTGGCACATTGGTGCTCAACACGGCGGCAAATGCAGCCCGTGTGGCAGGAAGCAACATCCTGAGCGCCGGAACGATGCGCCTTGGTAGCGGCAGTGCCCTCGGTACGACCGGAGCCACCCTGACTCTGAACGGCGGCACGCTCGACCTCGCGACCGACACCTCGGTCAATGCCCACAATACCACTGTCGGTGGGACCACCACGATCAATTCCAACAAGGCCACGGCTGCCAGTGCGGGCATTACCCACACACTCGGCACATTGAGCATTGGAGCACAAACCCTCAGTGTCACCCGCGGTGCGAACGCCACCAGCGGTACGGGCGGCGTCACCTTTGGCAACGCAACTTTGACTGCCGCTGCCACCTTCTCACCTCAGGCCAACACCTTGCTGACACTCGGTGGCACGACAGCCCTCGGTACCGCCAACATTGCGCTCACCAAGTCAGGCGCCGGCTCCTTGACCCTCACCGGCGTCGTCAGCGGCGGAAACACGACGGCCGGCAACAATTCAGTTTCGATTACTTCTGGAACGTTGTCCCTGGGCAGCAACGCCAATACATTGACTGGCGATCTCGCCGTTGACGGCGCCACATCGGTCCTGTCGATTGTCGGTACATCGGGTGGCAGTTTCACGACCAGCGGCCCGCTCGGCAACCAGGCTTCCGCCTACAAATCCATCAAGCTCACCAACGGCGGCACCTTCCGCTTGTCGAGCAGCAACTACAACGTCAACACCCCGAACGCGACCAACGTGGGCGCGGGTCAGGTCTTCAACATCGGCTCCGGCGGCGGCACATTCGATGTCGCCTCAGGCTCCACCTTTACCGTGGACGATGGCTCGGGTGCAGCGGGCACTGCGTGGACCGCCCCTCAGTTGCAGGGCAGTGGTGCATTGACAAAAACCGGCGTGGGGACGCTCTCTCTCGGGTCAGGAACTTCCAATTTCGGCACGGCTTTCACCGGAACGATCACGGTAAGCGCCGGAACACTGGTGCTCGGCAATGCGGGGAATCCTCTTGGGAACACGACAGCTGGAACCACGATCAGCAGCGGTGCCGCTCTGAACGTCAATGGCCAAACGCAGACCGCAGCCGAGCCGCTCAGTTTGGCGGGCACAGGGCTGACCGGCGCACCAGTGGGAGCACTGACAAGTTCCACCGGAACCGGCACCTGGGTCGGTCCCATCACCATCGCTTCAGGTGGAGCCACCATCGGAGGCGGTGCTGGGGCATTGACCTTGTCATCTGCGGCGACCATCAACGGTGCAGCGGGTAACACGACCCTGGCATCGGGGGCTGGCGCACTCACCGCCAACGGCACGATCGCGATTGGATCAAGTCCCAATGTTCTCACCATCAACCATGGCGGTGGACGAATTACCACGGCTGGAGTGATCAGTGGCAGCGGTGCTGTCAATGTCACGGGCTCAACGGGAGATTGGGTGTCCAATGCCGCCAATACCTACACCGGTGGCACGACCCTGAACACGGGAAGCGCCACAGCGATCAGTCTGAGTTCCACCGGAACTGCTGGCAACCCGACCAACGGACCATTTGGGGCAGGCACGACCCCCCTCGTCCTCAATGGTGGACAGATTCGAAGCGGTACAGGTGCCCCCTTTACCGTCGGCAATACCGTCACCTTGGCTGCCAATACCACGTTCTATACAACTGGTTCTGAAAAGAGCCTTACTTTCTCGGGACCGGTAACCATCACCGGTGCCACGCGCACTCTGACCAGCAATGTTGGCTCCACAGTGGCAGGAACCACGGTGATTTTGAATGGCGCGATCGACGATGGAGCCAGCTCCTTCGGCCTGATCAAGGCGGGCACCGGAAACCTGACACTGGGAGGTGCGAACACTTACGAAGGCGGCACGACGGTCAACGAAGGCTTGTTGGTTCTCAGTGGTTCCTTGCTGACAGGCTCGTCACTCTCGGTCAGCCCGACCACTTCGGGTGGCGCAACGTTCTCTCTTGCCAGCGGCACTGCCAGTCCCTTGTCGAACGTCTCCGCGCTCACGCTCGGCTCGGTTAGCGGCCCTGCCGGATTGGGATTTGAACTCGGTACAAATACCGCCTCCTCCGACTCCATCACGACGCCGAGTGCCGCGACCACTTCCGGCACGGTCAACATCAGCATCCTGCCTCTTGCGGGCTTTGGCTCCGCGTCCACCTATGATCTCCTGACCGCACCGAGCGGGTTGAGCGGTGCCACGTATGCACTGACCAACGCTCCGGGTGGATACAGCTATTCGCTCATCAGCACCGCAACGTCCGTGCAGCTGTCACTGACTCCAGTCGTGGGTGATCTCTACTGGCGGGGCAACTCGGGAAGCAGCTGGAGTGCCTTCACTGCTGGCAGTACCAACTGGTTCACCGATGCGGCAGGCAGCACGAACGCACAGGCCAGTCCTGGAGCCGGCAATACCGTGAATTTCAGCACGGTCAACGCTCCCTCCTCAGCTGGCGTCATCACCACAACCCTAGATAACAATTTCACGGTCAATCGTCTGGTCTTCGGCGACAGCCCCAACGGGATTATCTCCGTGACGGTCGCACCAGGCCTGACTCCGGCCGCTGTTCCCGGGATTCTCGCAGTGGCCCCCTCTTCCTCTGCAGACGGCATCAGCGTCGGAAGCAATGCGGGAGCCATCACCATTTCAGCCCCGGTCATTCTCGGTGCCAATCAAACCTGGAGTGTGAATGGGACGGGAGCGAATGGCTCGTCGCTGAATGTCAGCGGCGCGATCACCGGAAGCAGCACGCTGGACATCAGCGGTCTCGTCACCTTGTCCGCTGCCGCCGCCACCTCCACTTACAGCGGTGCCACCAACGTGCCGAGCGGAGCCATCCTTCAGAGCGGTGCGACAAATTCCTTCAGCGCCAACTCAGCTGTGACCGTCAGCGGCACCGGCATCCTGCGCCTCAACGGATTCAGCAACACCATCCTGTCCCTCTCTGGTAACGGCACGGTTCAGAACAACCACGCTTCCACCGCCGCAACCCTCACGGTGGGCGATGCGACGGATTCAACTTTCAGCGGCACCCTGCAGAACGGTGGAGTTGGCACACTCGCGCTGAGCAAGACCGGAGCAGGAATCCTGACGCTCTCCGGGACCAACACCTTCACCGGCGGCACCACCATCACCGCAGGCACGATCCGTCAAGGCGTGGCGAATGCCCTGACCAGCGGCGCCGCCCTGACGATCAATGGCACGAGTGTCTTTGACCTGAATGGTTTCAACGCATCCGTCTCCACCCTCGGTGGCGTGAGCACGGGGACTGTTAGGGACGATTCATCAGGTTCGGGCAACACCACTCTCAGCATCACGAATGCGGGCGCTTCAGCAGTCAGAGTCACAGATGGCGCTTCGAGGGCCGTGGCCCTGCGTGTCACCAACCTCAACGGCGGTTTCGCTCTGGCCAACAGCTCCAACACTTTCTCCGGCGGGATTGTTCTGACCAATAGTGCCGGCGGCACACGCCTGTCGCCGGGTACGATCACGGCCGGGGCCTACGGCAGTGGCGCGATTACGATTGGCGAATCGGCAACGGATCAGGCCGGCATCTACTTTGCCACTGCGACGCAAACCCTGACCAATCCCATCATCTTCAATACGGCGCTGGGAACGGACCGCGTCGGAATCCGCTCGGACGTCGCAGGAATCACACTTTCCGGCGTGATCACCGCGAATCTCGCGCCTGCGACGTTTACCGCGAATGCATCCGGGGCAACCTTCACCCTCACCAATCAGGTCACGGGCACTTCAGGTCTGGTCCTGGACATAACCTCGTTGAGTGCCGCTGCCACGTCGTTCCAGGTCACGCTCAACAACGCAGCGGGAACCAACAACTACCAGGGCAACACCGTCGTCAATTTCAACGCGGCTTCGGGCAAGTCGGCTACCCTGCAACTGCTCGCAGCGAATCAGATCCCGAACGGCAGCAGCGCCGGAAACGTCTTCATCAACAGCAGCATCGACGGAACGGGAGTCGGACTTCTCAGCCTCGCCGGTGGAAACGAGACGATCAACGGCTTGAACGGCAGCGGCAACGTCGCCAGCCCCAGCGGCACGGTCACCCTGACTCTTGGTGACAACAATGCGAACGGCAGTCACAGCGGTTCGATCAACAACACGGCGGGCACACTGTCCGTGACAAAAATCGGCACCGGCACCCAGACACTGAGCGGCGCGAGCAACTTTGGCGGGGCTCTTACCGTCAATGGTGGCTTGGTGGTGGTGCCGAGCTCTCCCGCGACCGGAGGACCTCTGGGGAATTCCACCTCGGTCAATCTCAGCGGCGGTGGAATCAGCCACACGGGATCCGGAGCGAATGACTTCAATCGCACGATCGCCATCGGAGCATCGAGCGGCACCGTGAATGTGGCCAGCGCCACCGGTGTCTTGAATTTGAACAGCCTTACCGCGATTACCAGCACGGGTGGCAATCTGATCAAGACAGGTCCTGGCACCTTGCTCATCCCCGCAAGCACCACGCTCAATGGAGGAGCTGCTGGAGTGGTGATCAATGAAGGTACCTTGCGCGCTGGATACGGCAGTGCCGGCATCGCCACTGCTTCCGTGGGAGCATCGGGCAATCTCGATCTCCAGAACAGTGCGCGGGAAGCGCTGGTGTTGGCCGCTTCGAGCGGTGCTCTGACCCTGACGAACGGAGCCCAGGTGGGCTTCGAGCTCAACGGCGCAAGCACCGACAGCATCGCTGTTGCTGCGGGAGGCACAGCCGTCACCTCTGGCGTGGTCACCTTGAACTTCTTCGGCACGCCTGCGGCAGGCACTTACAATCTGTTGACTGCTGACAGTGGCCTGGCAGGTGCCACCTATGCACTCGGATCGGCTCCGAATGGATTCAATTACACGATCAATGCTTCCGACACGGTGGTCAGTGTGACCATTTCCACCTACACTCCCACCTTCTGGCGTGGAGGTCAGGATTTGTCCTGGAATACCTTGGGTAGCGGCACTGCCAACTGGACTGATGGCACAGGCGCTGTGGACGCGACCAGCAAACCAACCGGAACGGACACGGTCATCTTCAGCGCTTCTGGAGTGACGCCAGGTTCCATCCTGACCACGCTCGACGCATCCTTCACGGTTGATAGCCTGCAATTCTCTAACATCCCTGGAAGCAGCAATGTCACAATCGCCGCTGGAACCAGCGGAACCCTCACCTTGACGCCTGTGAGCACCTCAGGCGGCATTCGCGTCCTCAGCGGAGGCGGAAATGCCACGATCTCGGCTCCCTTGACTGTCGGGGCCGCTCAGACCTGGGACGTGGATCCTTCGGGCTCACTCACCATCAGTGGCGATACCACCTTCACGGGAAGCGTCAGCAAGACCAACACAGGCGTCCTCACCCTTTCGGGTAACAACTCCGGAGCGGCTGCCTTCACGCTGAGCGCCGGCACGCTCAATCTCAACAGTGCCACCGCCGTCGGCACCGGCACCTTCACCATCGGTGCTGGCACGACCCTCAATACGGCTGCTGCCAACACCCTGACCACCAACAACGCCCAGAACTGGGTCGGTGATTTCACCTTCAGCGGCACCAACAACCTGAACCTTGGAACCGGCAACGTGGCTTTGGGTAGCTCCCTCGCGGTCACGACATCCGCCAGCACCCTGACCGTCGGCGGTGCAATCAGCGATGGTGGCACCAACCGCGGACTCACCAAGGCAGGTTCCGGCACGTTGGTTCTCAACGGAGCAAACAGCTATGGAGGCCTGACGAACATCACCGCTGGCGTGCTGCGCATCACGAACGCGACGGGACTCG
>JAIYDT010000555.1 GCA_027487355.1 Verrucomicrobiaceae bacterium | reverse complement strand
TTCAGGAAGAAGAGTGGCCAGGGATCAGGGATCACCGTGGCTGGATGCGTCCCGCTCCAGTCCGTCTCCGGCGCATCTTGCTCCGGGTCTTCCTCGAAGAGAGTGGTCAGTGGTCAGGAGCCAGTGGTCAGGAAGAGGAGTTGAGAGCAAAGAGCTGAGGCCTCTTCCGTTTCGAATTTCGGATTTCGAGTTTCGAATTTCTCCACACTTTTCGTCATTCGGAAACTCCTCATTCGCCATTCACCTCTCCCTTCGATGTTCAACGTTGGACGTTCGATGTTCGATGTTCGATGTTCGCCTTCTTCCATTTTGAATCTCCGATTTCGAGCTTCGGATTTCCTCTCCCCAAGGGCTTTCCACCCGGCTGCGGATGGAGTGAGGCGTGCGGTGTAAAAAACTGGCAATTAAGCAATCCAGATTCAACCCATCTACTCATCGCTTACGGCGTGAGCTTTAATTTTCCCACTCAAAATACGTTTGATGTGACTAACCATCCAGTATCGCGGCATTACCGCAGTTGTAAGAGCCTCTGAAGAAACCGCGGATTCTGCCTGGGTTGTATCCCAATGTTTTCGATTCTTGAACGAAAGAGCACCGGCGACGCATTCCATTAAAGCCTGCTCGAAAGCCTGATGAACTTCACCGACAATAAACTGACGAACCTCAGGAAGGTCAGCATACCCCTTGGATAGATATTCCACGAGATCTATCACGCCCTGAAACTCCTTATTCGCAACAACTAGGTGCTGAGCACGCAAATACTCAGCTGCACGATCAGTTAGGTGTTCATAACCTTGGCTAGCAGATACCCATTGAAGCTTTGGGAAGGGGTCCGGGGTCACTTCGTTAGCTTTGATTCCAGTTCCTTCCGCTACCACCTCTGATAGAAGATCAGAAAGCAAGTCACCGGGCTTTTCTCCAGGTGATTTCAAACAGCTGTTAGGAGATTCATCCTGAGGATCACCTTCCCTCAAATGGGAAGTTGAAAAAGCCGAATTTGAATCGGGATTAGCGTCCACCTGACCTTGCGGATGAACTTTGTAGCGACCTAGCTTAAAAAGACTTTTCAGGTTCTTAAGCCGTTCCTTGATATTCTCCGAATGAGACTCGGTGGCATATTCAAGTTCCTGCTGTCTCAACCATTCCTTAAGTTCTAAGGGAATGTCGTTTCTAAACTCATCGCTCCAATCGTGCCACAAAATAGGCGAACCATCGGCTTTAACCAGTGCCGTTCTGGCCGTATTCTGGTGTGCTTCTTCTGGCTCAAGGTAAATAACAACGCGATCTCTCCCATGAACAACCCCAAAAAAGGTAACACGATTAGATCGCCCGTCACTAATGTCGAAGATTTCCCCTTGATTAACCATGGCCGTATGGCCTTTGAGTAATTCACGTCCATGTCCATCCGCGTTCTTTGGCATTACCCACCAAAACAGCTTAGCGCCTGCCAGATGTCTTACACCCTTAAGCTCCGCAGCCCGGTCGAGATTCATTTTCTGACCATGTACGTGAAATAGGTAATTATGTCTCGGGTTATTATCTCGATAGTAGCCTATCCTCGCGTGAAGACTTACACCGGAAGGAACCGAGAAGAATCGACTATTCAGATACAGGACTAACCACGACTCACGTATGCCTCCAACATTTTCAGGTGGAGCCATTGTATCCTGATCTGAACTCATCCCAAAAAGTGTAACTTTCGTTCCGTGCCCTTTTGCCCTGATGTCTGGTGAGCTGCACTTCGAAAGCGGGACGCACGCCAAATATTCACCATCTATCTCGACGCGTTGAATCCCGTAAATATCGCGCTTTTCATCGTAACGAATAACAACTCGATGTCCTTGCCCTCCTTGCCACGAGTCGTAGATAATTCCAGCATGATTTCGAGTGAGCGCGGCAATCTTGGCTCCTACCCCGTAGTTTTTATGCTCGTTCTTTGATTCTCCTGATGCAGAAAGACTATTGAGAAGATGCTCCATCTGACCTGCCGACATACCATCCCCTGTATCAATAAAGCATACCTTCCACACCTTCTCTAAACTTTTATCGTAAGCCTCTCGATCATAGTCAACAATCACCTTGCAATCTGCCTCACCGGTCCTCTGACAGGCTTCAAATGCATTCTTGGTAAACTCCCGAATAAACTGCGTTGGCAAGCAATCTCTGCCAAGATTGCGGATCAGTTCCGACAAACCGTGCGGATTGACGGTGGTTGGCACCAAGCTTAGATCGCTCATTGATTTAATTGGGTTAGTTTCGAGCTAGAATCAATTGGGTTCGGGAAAATCAAGGACTCAAACGAGTGTATTTTTTATTCCTGGGGTCACCGCGCCAGGTTGAAACGATTTCGGTGTTTGGCAAGGAATTCGTCATCGGGAGGAATTGCGTCTTCTGGCAGATTGAGAGTTCGGCCCTCGTAGGCGTCGAAGTGATGGGCGACTGATTCACGAGGCAGCACCGACTTCAGTTTCTTCGAGAGAATCAAACACAGGTTCTGATCGAATCCGATGAGATGCTGATCGAATGCTGTATCGTGAAGACGATTCAGACAGATCCCATTCCGCACATTCAGACGCTCAGTTTCGTGGCTACTCCACGGGAGGATGTGGGAGGCGACGAGCAACTCGCGGATAGGCAAACCCGTGATGGCGCAGGCGTTGCCGTAATTGTTTAGAACCATGTCTCGGAAATAATCCTGCCCCCGGCGCTGCTTGGTGACTCGAGTCACTTCGGTTTCGCCTGCAGGCGGACGCTTGATCGGACGGATGCCCTTCCCGGGGATGACCTCCGTGGTTTCCTTTTCGGACTCGACGAAAAGTGCGTCGAAAAGCTCCTGACTTAGAGGGACGAGTTCGGCAGGGGCTGCATGAAACTCCTCC
>JAIYDT010000541.1 GCA_027487355.1 Verrucomicrobiaceae bacterium | reverse complement strand
ATGGCGATCTCGTGAAGCGCTGGCGGGATTGACCGGGGCCTTGCCTCCCGAAGACGAATCGGATAGTTTACCCCCATGGAATCCTCCATCCAGAACGATGCCCGTGCCGCCGATTTGGCAAAGGTCCGGCAGGCTCCGGATGTCTCCTGAGATGAAGTTCCGCGCCGGCAGCGAGCTGTTTGAGGAAGCCTGCCGTTGGACCATGGCTGGCATTGCCCATCAGTTTCCGGATCTGGATGAAGCCGGACGAATGAAGGAACTCCGTCGCCGTCTGGCTCTCGCTGATTCCTGATCATGAAATACGCAGCCTCCACTGCCGATGCGATCTGGCTGGCCAAGGTCCGCCAGGCCCGCAGCATGACGGAGGAGGATCGTGTCCTCGCGGGTCCGCGTCTTTTTGCCGGGGTCTGCGAACGAATGAAAGAAGGGCTTCGGGATCAGAATCCGGAAGCCAATGAAGCCGAAATCCATCGGCTGCTGCTGCGGAACTTGAAGCGCCTCCGGAAGATCGAAACTGCGGTGAGGCACTGATGACGACGGGTGAGGATACGGTCGCGGTCCGGGCCGAGGCCTCGCTCAGTTGGGAGGATTGAAGCCAAGGGTGGACAGGAGTGTCCGCTCTCCTAAGGTCGAAGCCGTGCCCGTTTTTTTCCTCATCGTCGCCTGCGCCTTGTGGGGCCTGAGCTTTCCGGTGGTGAAGGCGCTGCACCTCGATCAAACGGCCCGCGTGCCGGGTGTCTCCAGTGAATTCCTCGCCGCGTGGATGCAGGTGGCCCGCTTCGGACTTGGCGCGCTGATGCTGCTGCCCTTCGTGCTGCGCCACCGGTTTCCCCGAAACGAAATTCGCCAAGGCCTCCTGCTGGCGCTCTGGGGCGGACTCGGCATGGCGATCCAGGCCGACGGACTGGCCTACACCCCGGCCTCGACCTCGGCCTTCCTCACCCAGGCCTACTGCGTGATCCTGCCCATGTGGGCCTGCCTCCGCACCCGATCGCTCCCCGGCCGCAGGCTGGTGATCGCCACTTTGCTGGTGATGATTGGCGGCGCGGTCCTTTCCGGCATCAAGCCCGATGACCTGCGGCTGGGTCGCGGGGAAATCGAGACCCTGGTCGCCTCCTTCATCTTCACCTTCCAGATCCTCACCCTAGAAAATCCGAAGTACGAGGGAAATCGTAGTTTGCCGGTGACCTTCATCATGTGCGGCGGCATCGCGCTGCTGTTCCTGCCGATCACCTTCCTGCTCGCGCCAAGCTCCGCCGCAGTCCTCACCGCAGGAGCCTCGTGGCCGACCGCCTTCTTCATCGTCATTCTGGCGCTCTGCTGCTCGGTCGGGGCCTACCTGCTGATGAATCATTTCCAGCCGAAGGTCAGCGCCACCGAGGCCGGGCTGATCTATACCACCGAACCGGTCTTCACGGCGGGATATTCCTTGTTTCTCCCCGGGCTGCTGGCCGGGCAGGCCTACCCGAATGAAACGCTCACCACCACCCTCATCGTCGGGGGTCTGCTGATCGTGGCCGCGAATGTGCTGATGCAGTGGAAGAGGAAGCCGGCTTGAACCTGAAGTGCTGAACCCAGATGCGAGCCCCTTGGAGTGCGGTGGGAAACGCAGTGCCACACCGCTTTGGATGCGGTGTGGATCGACATCCCTCCTTCAAGATCCATTCCGTGACCCACCCCCGAATTCCAGCATGCGGAGCTGTTCGACGGACTGATCGAGCCCGAGCGTTCGCTTGCAGGTTCGGCATCTGAAAGCGGCGTGGCGTTTCACTTCCCGCCGCAGTCCAAAATCAGATCACGCCGTTGGCGCAGTGGATCTCTCCGTGACCGGCGAGGGCGTTGATGAGATTCACCAGCGACTTCTGTGCCTGACGAGGGACACTTTCAAAGGTCCGCGAACCGACATGCGGGGTGACGATGACCTTCGGGTGATGCAGCAGCGGATGGTCGGCTGGCGGCGGTTCCTGATCGAGGACGTCGGTGGCGTATCCGGCGAGGTGGCCGGCATCGAGCGACTCGATAATCGCGGCGTTGTCGACGAGTTCACCGCGACCGGTGTTGATGACCCAACCGCCCTTCGGCATGAGCGCGAGGCGGGCGGCGTTGACGCAGCGGTGGGTGTCGGCCGTGAGCTTGGTGTGCGGGCTGATGATATCCACGCTGGCGAAGAGCGAGTCGAGCGAGTCATGGCGGACGATGCCGAGCTGCTCGGCGAGCTCGTCCGGCCAGTAGTTGCCGAAGCCGTGAACCTTCATGCCGAAGGCGACGGCGCGCTTGGCAACCTCCTGACCAATGCGGCCGAAGCCGATCAGGCCGATGCGCTTTTCAAGCAGCTCGTTGCCGGTCTTGCGGTCCCAGCGACCGGCGCGGGTGGCATCGACGGCGAAGATCAGGTTTTTCGTGATCGCGAGCAGCAGCGCGAAGGTGTGCTCGGCCACCGTGTCGTGGTTCACGCCGGGCGTGAAGAGCACCGGGATGCCCAGTTCCTTGGTGGACGGGATGTCGATCTTGTCGAGGCCGATGCCATACTTGGAAATGATCTTCAGGCGCGGCAGGGACTTGTCGAGCACGGCGCGGGTGATCCCGTCATCGCCGCAGAGGAAGGCATCGAACTCCCCGGCGATCTCCAGCATGCGGGCCTCGGAAAGCGGGCCGCGTTCGCGAACGACGTCCCAACCCTGGGCTTCGAGAAGGGCGTGATGGGGACCGGGAGTATCCTGGAAACTGCAGGTGGAAAGGAGGACGCGCATGGTGGAAAAATCAAAGAACGTCCCGCCCGTCTGGCCAAGTGAAAAGGTGAAAGCTGTCAGACAGATTTCCTGGAGATGCCTCACGCGGAGGCGCAGAGAACGCAGAGGATCGGTCTGAAATTTGAAATTAGGGTTCAGTCATTAGTCATTTTCTTCTACTTCCCCCCCGTGCTCCCGTGGTTCTCCGATGGCAAGTTTCCGCTCTACCTCGCGCCGATGGCGGGAGTGACCGACGTCGTGTTCCGGCAGATCTGCAAGGAGCTGGGCGCGGACGTGATGGTGACCGAGTTCGTCTCGGCCGAGGGCATCCTCCAGCGCGATGACCGGACGCGGAAATACACCGAGTTCAACGACAGCCAGCGGCCGGTGGGCGTCCAGCTTTTCGGATCCGATGGCGAACGGATGGGCGAGGCGGCGAAGAAGATCATCGATTGGAAGCGGCCCGATTTCATCGACATCAATTTCGGCTGCCCGGTGAACAAGGTGGTGGCGAACAACGGCGGCTCGTCGCTGCTCAAGGATTGCCCGCTGCTGGCCTCGGTCGCGTCCGGAGTGGCGAAGGCCGTGGGAGACCAGGTGCCGGTGACAGCGAAGATCCGGATCGGCTGGGATGACAAAACGGTCAACGCCGTGGAGGTCGCGAAGATCCTCGTCGACTGCGGCATGCAGGCGATCGCCGTGCACGGTCGCACCCGCGCCCAGGGCTACACCGGCGAGGCGAACTGGGAGGTCATCGACGCCGTGGCCCGCGCGGTGAGCGTGCCGGTGATCGGCAATGGCGACATTTCCAACGGCGCGGATCTTCAAAGGCGAAAGCGCGAGACGGCGGTGTCCGGCGTGATGATCGGTCGCGCCGCGATGCAGAATCCGTGGGTCTTTCGTGAGGCGAAGCATTTCCTCTCGACCGGGGAAACCCTGACGCCGGTTCCGGTGGAGGAGCGCTGGGAGCTGGTGCTGCGGCATTGCCGGCTGGTCGTCGAAGGCGGCAAGAACGGCGACGAGCGGCAGACGCTGATCGGCATGCGTTCGCGGCTGATGGCCTACTGCAAGGGATTTCCCGGAGCCAAGGAGCTGCGACAGCGGCTTTGCCAGGTCACCAGCGTGACGGAGGTCGAGGAGCTGGCGGAGTTCTCCATTTCCCGCGCGCACGCCGGAGTTGAGGATTGAACTCGGATGCAATCTCCCGCTTTCCATCCGCAGCGGACCTGTTAGCATCGACGCCATGGAAAGCCATGAGGTCCTGCGTCGAGCGTTTCAGAAAACCAGTCCGAAGGCCGTGGCCTCGGAGCTCGGGATCTCACTTTCGTTGGTTTACAAGTGGGCGGAAAAGCAGTCCGACGACGGCTCGGGCAGCCGCAATCCGCTGGACCGGCTGATGAAGGTGATCGAGCTGAGCGGTGATCCCGGCATCATCGAGTGGCTGTGCCAGCAGAACGGAGGTTACTTCGTCCCCAACCCCAACCGGCGCCACTCGACCAAGGGCATCCTGCCCGCCACCCACGAAATCATCGGCCAGTTTTCCGACCTGCTCAGCCGGATCTCCGACGCGGCGGCGGACCATTCCATCAGCCAGACGGAGGCCAAGGAGATCCGGGAGGTCTGGGACCGCTTGAAAAGCTACACCGAGAGTTTCGTGCGCTGCTGCGAGCAGGGTGACTTCGACCAGATGCAGAAGATCCCGGTCCCCACGCAAGGGACGGCGCGTCTGAAGTGAACTTTCAGCGGGTCCTACGGTGCTGGGCGGCGAGGATCAAGGAAGCCGCGATCCCGCAGCCGATGACGATCAGCAACTGGGTGACGATGGCGGTGTCCAGCGTGTCGAACTCGACCTTCAGACCGGGAGACTCCGGGTCAGGGGAGCCATCGGGCCTGACTCCCGGTTGGATCAGGACGTAGGTTTTCTCCAGACCGAGGAACACATTGCGCGGCTTCTCGTTGCGGTAGTCGTTGCGGAAGGTCTCCGCCTCGCGAACGAGAAGGTCGATGCGCTCGTTGACGAAAAACTCCGAGGCCGGTCGTGCGTTCTTTTGGTCTTCGGGCCAGACCTTGACGGTCTCGACTTCCATGCGGGTGCCGCTTCTTGCGAGCCGGGTGATGCGCTCGAGCAGGACGGTGGCCTCCTCGGGCGTGGAGGCTCCGGCGGCAAGAAGACGACGCAGCCCTTCTTTCATGAGATCGAAACGTTCCGCCACGGCACCCTGCAGGGTCGTATCATAGTCCTTCATCTTTTCGATGCGCCTCTGCAGCCGGTATCGCTCGTCCTCGAAGGGATTGCGCGTGGCCTGGGCGACCACCATCGCCTCATAGGAATGCCGCAGTGGCATGAACTCGGCAGGAACCGGCGTGCCTCCGCGTTCGCGGTTGAAGCCATCATGGGTGAAAAGGCCGCGGTTCATTTCCCGATAGGGGACGAGGGCTCCGGCCAAAAGCATCTGCGGCACGAGAAGCAATGGCACGGCCGTGAGGGCGGCGCGCTCGGTCTTCACGGACGAGGATACCACAAGAGCCAATCCGGTGCCGGTCCAGGCAGTGAGGGTCATCCAGAACCAGTGGTCGAAAAGCATGCCGCGGATCTCGAGGATCCAGTTCCCAATCATCAGGTAAACGAGGCACTGCGCGGCGGCGACCAGGCCCAGGGCGCAGAGTTTCGCCGTGATGTAGAGGCCCGCTCCCGGCTGGCAGTTGCGCTCGCGTCGCAGCAGCGGACGATCCCGCAGGATCTCGGTGGCGGAATTCGTGAGGCCGAGGAACATCGCCACCGTCGCGCTGAGGAAAAGATAGGCCGGAATGTGAAGGGCGGTGGAGAAATCGTAGGCCCCCTTCGGCGAGGACCGCAGGGTGATGCCGATCAGCGCGGCCAGCAGGGGGGCTTCCAGGCAGGTGCTGTAGAAGGTGCCGCGATTCCGGAGCTTCGAGAGGAGGGAGCGCTGGAAATGGGTCGCGAACAAGGCCAGCAGGGCATGAAAGCGACGGGTGGGCTTGGGCGGGACGGGAAGCTGATCCGTCGGCACATCGTCGCCCGCTTTGGGTGCCGGGACATTTCCCGGTTCGAGTGAGCGGACCAGCGCCACACTCTCGAAGCGCTCCTGCCAGAAGGACGGAGGAAAACGCCGGAAAGCCGTGGGATTCAGTCCGCCGCCGATCGCGCTGAGCGGAGTTTCCAACACATCAAAGACGAAGTCCGCCCCGAGCGGGGTCCCGGCCGTGACCGATGGATGGGAAATCGCCAGCTCGTCGCAAGCCTCGCGGAAATAGGCCACCATGGCCGTCGGAGTCCCGAAGAAGGCGATCCGCCCGCCGTTGTCGAGCAGCAGCACTTTGTCGAACAGGCGCAGCACCGGCGCGCCGGGTCGATGCAGGGAGGCGATGACAATCTTCTCGCGGGCCAGCGAGCGGAGGGTTTCCGCGACGTGCTCGGAGTCCTTCGAGGAAAGCCCGGAAATCGGTTCGTCGAACAGGAACACCTCGGCGCGGCTGCCTAGATCGAGCCCGAGGTTCAAACGACTGCGCTCGCCTCCGGAGAGGGTCTTTTCGCCAGGCGATCCCACGCGGCGGCGGGCGATCGGTTGCAATCCCAGTTCGGCCAGAACGCTGTCCACCCGACGCTCATGCTCGGCGAGGGAAAGCGCCGGCCGCCGCACCGTGATGGCATGCCGCAGGTGCTCGCGGACGGTGAGCTGGGGGTTCAGCGCCTCTTCCTGAGGCATGTGGGCGATGAACGGGACCAGCCGCTCGCGATGCTCGTAGAGATCGATGCCGTTCATTCGCAGCTTGCCTCGGGTCGGCGCGAGCTGTCCGGAAAGCACCGAAAGCAGCGTGCTCTTGCCGCTGCCGCTGGGCCCGATGATGCAGAGCATCTCGCCACGGCGGACCTCGAAGGTGATGTTGTCCAGCGCGCGAGAATCCGGACCGAAGTCGTGGATCACATCCTCGAGCACCATCGACTCGATCTGCGTCCGCTCCTCATCGAGAAAGCCTTCGCTGAATCGGCATCGCACCGCCTGGCTGTCGGAAAGCCGGATCAGCGACCCGTCGTTCAGAGGCGCGTTGCCCTTCACCGGCAGGCCATCGACCGTCACCTGCCCTTCAGCCTCCCGCAGTTCCAGCATCCCCTCCGCCTTTTCCTCATCGAAGCGGATGAACAGCACCACCCGGGGCGCCAGACGCGGCCCAAGCAGCAGATCGCCGCTTGAAAGGGCCTCGGGATCATTGGACACCAGATACTCCTGGCGGTCGCTGGCGAGCCGGAAACGGCGCCCGGCCTGGATCGCCTGCCGCCGAAGGTCGTCGAGCGAAACGCTGAACCCCTCCCCATCCCCGAGACGCTCGTGGAAATCACAAAGCACGACCTCACCCTTGGCCAGGGCCTTGTTGGAAGAGCCAGCCCGGATCGCCGAATCGCGCAAGGCCTCGACCTCCGCCTTGAGCCCGAAGCGGACCCGGACCAAGCTCTGGCGGCTGCGGGTTCTCTCTGCCGTGAAATCCTCGCCGCTCGCCTCGATGAAGATCGAGGGCGGGTTCTCCGTCCGCCGCACCGCCAGGAAAAACTGCAAGTCCTCCTGGGTCAGCGCCCACCCGGGCACCACCAGCGGTTGCCGCTCCCTCATCCGCAAGAAGGCCCCGGGCTCCAGCGACCTGCCTCGAATCCACAGCGGCGCCGGTCCCATGTTCCTCACCAGGATCAGGTCGCCCGCTCGATACAGCCGGAACGTATGGTCCCGGGCCGAGGGTGGCAGCACCACATCGGCCTCCTTGCCCCCGAAAATCAACCGGTCAAAGGGCGGCTGATCCTCGCTCTCGCCTCCCATTTCCCGGACGATCGCCTGCCCGTAATCCGGACGCCCCAGTCT
>JAIYDT010000285.1 GCA_027487355.1 Verrucomicrobiaceae bacterium | reverse complement strand
GAGGCAAGCGTGATGTTGTTCTGCAAGTGGATCCCGCCGGTCGCTCCGGTGCTGCTGGTGGCGGTGACCGTCTTGGGCCCGACGCCGAGGGCACCGGAGTGGGTGAGGGTCAGTTTGCCCTGGGGTTGTACGTTGGTTCCGCCGAAAGCGACGCTGCCGGTAAAGGTGTTGTCACCTGTCAGGGTCACATCGGCACCGACGGTGGACGATCCAATCGTCAGCGCGCCTGCGCCGGTGATGATTCCATTGACCGTGAGGGCACCCGAATCGTTGGCGATCGTGTTCGTGTTGGTCAAATCGAGGGTGCGATTGGACCCAAGGCTGTAGGTTCCCGAGGACGAGCGCAGGTTGCTGCCGTTGAGTGAAATCGTGTTGGTGGCCGAGCCATCTCCAAGGTCGTTCGCGCCGTCGATCTGCACGGTGCCCGCGTTGATGGTGGTCGGGCCGGAGTAGTTGTTGGCGTTGAGCGTGAGGGTGCCCGCGCCGGTCTTGGTGATGCCCGCCGTGCCGTTGATGGTGCCGACGTTCTTCAACTCAGCGGCGGTGGCGGGGTTGATCGTGAAGGTGTCGATGGCGGCCAATGCGGTGCCGATGTTGTTGCCGCCGAGGTCGAGCGTGCCGCCGCTCAGGGTGAGGGTGGTGTTGGTTTCGCCGACGGTGGTGATGGCTCCGCCGAGGGTGAGGGAACCGGCGCTGAGGTTGACCGTGGAATTGACCGTCCCGTTCGTGCGGTTGCCCATCACGAGGCCCGGGGTGGAGGTGACCGTGGCTCCGGCGACATTCATGGTGGCATTGCCGGTGCCGGTGCCGGAAGCGAGGCCGAGCGCGACGGCCGTATTGAAAATCACCGATCCGCCGTTGAGGGTGAGCGTGCTGGTGGCGCTGTTGTTGCCGATGCTGTTGCCCATCGTCAGGGTGTTCACGTTGAGGACTCCGCTGCGGAAGGTCATGCTCGAGGTGTCATTGGCCCCGGCGGTGCGCTTTGAGATGATCAAATTGTCGATCAGGAGGTCGGCATTTCCACCGGACAGGCCGGTGCTGGCCGAGCCGCCGAGATCGAACTTGCCGCCGCTGGCGGTGCCGGTGCTGCCCCCCTGGTTTTCACCGATGTGGACGTTGGCTCGGGAGCTGCCGCCGGTCAGGCCACGGAGGGTGAGCGTTCCGGTGGTGGTGTTGAAGATGAGCGTGGTGCCGACGTTGCCGCGGCCCTGGTTGTTGTAAACTCCGACGTAGAGGTCGGTGGTGTTGATCGTGTTGGTGCCACTGCCCAGCCGCAGGGTGTAGGCGGAGGCGTTGGTCGTGTTGCCGAAGCCGCCACCGACGCTGACCTTGGTGGCGCTCAGGGTGCTGGTCGTGCTGAGGATGGCGGTGAAGGGAAACGAGCCGCTGCCGTTCGTCGAGCCGTTGCCGACGGCGAAGGTGCCGGTGCCGAGGTTGGCGTTGAAGGTGCCGAGGCCGCTCATGTTGAGCGTGCCGGTCGCCGTGCCTCCGCCACCGATGTAGAAGTTGTTGTTGGTCGCGCCGCCGCCGTTGTTGATGGCGAGGGTCCCGCTGGCACCGGTGAGGGTGAGGTTGGTGGTGCCGTTCGAGGCGCCGATGCTGACCGCTCCGCTGATGTTGAGGGTTCTGCCGGCACCAACGGTGATGGTGTTGGCGCTTGTGCTGTTGGTGATGACGTTCAGCGATCCGAAGGATGAACCGCCATTGCCAAGATCGAGGGAGGAAACCGTGGTGGAACCGTTGCTGGCTCCGAAGTTCAATGTTCCGGTGGTATTGAACTGGTTGTCAACCGACGTGGCGACCGCACCGGTGTTCGCCAGCGTCACGGCACCTGCTCCCGTGACCAGATTGCCGGCAGCAAGGGAGTAGGAGTTGGTGCGGTTGAAAACGAGCGTGCCGCTGTTCGATATGGCACCTGAGCCCATCGTGCCGGTTAAACCCGCATTGCCGATTTGCAGCGTGCCTGATCCGATATGGGTCCCGCCTGAATAAGAGTGGGTCCCTTCAAGGATGACGGAGCCTCCGCCTGTGACGTTGACCCGGGTGCCTCCAGTGATGCCGTTGGTGTCCGGACTGCTGATTGTGTAGGAAAGTGCCGAGCTGTTTTCGAAAAACACGTTGCCGGTGGAGACGCCGCCGTCGGCGATGGTCACCGAGTTTTGGGTGACGGCGGTGGCAACGCCGCTGTTCCAGTAGTTGTCGGCGAAAACGACCCCATCGAGCGTGGAGGATGCGACATTGAAGGTGGTTGCAACCAAGGCGGCGTCCCACAGGTTGCTGGCGAAATTCGCTGTGGTGGAGGAATCCCAGGTCGTGCCGCCCGTGCCAACCCAGTTGCCAAGGTTGGTCACGTCGCGCAGCTGGATGGCATTGATCTGGGACGAAGCATTGCCATCGAGGGTGAATGCCTGGGTCGTGGAGTTGGCGGGGAATACTCCAATCGCGAACTGCCCCAATCCACCGGCTGCATTCGTGTCATTGAAGTCGAGCGTGATGGTGTTTCCCCCGGTGCTGGTAGCGGTTTCGATGCGTCCGGAACCTGTGGCGCGGGTGTCGTTCACCCAGAACTGGGAGAGGTAGCGATGGCCGGAGGTGAGCGTGTTGAGGGTGAGGGTGGCCGCAGCTCCGCCGTTGTAGGAGGCCCCGGCCAGCATGGCCTTGTAGGCAGCTCCGCCTCCGAAGGTGCCCCAGCCGCCGTCGTCGAAGGCCCCCGCGCTGCTTCCTCCGCCACTGACGAGGGTGATGCTGAAGCCGGTTCCCCACGCGGTCTGACTGCTCACCCCGGTGAACGTCACCCCGTTCACCGTTTGATTCGTGTTCGAAGCGTTGTAGGCATAAACCAAGCCACCCACCGTCTGGATGTCGGAGTCTGCGGAAATCGTGGTGGGAGCCCGCCAGATGATGGGGGCGGCCTGGACGACCGGACCACCTGAGAATGAGGCAGCAAAGCACAGGGAAATTCCTGATCCGAGTAAGGAGCGGGACACGAGAAAACGATTGGGTTTCATGGGAGTGAGGGCGGGAGGTTTTTGAGATAGACCGTCGTCTGATCCCCCAATGCTCCAAAAAGGCAGAGGACTTCGTTCTCGATGCCGCGACACTGCTGCATTCTACCGTCGTGGATCGACGGGTTCATGAAGCTGATGAGATGGCCTCATCCCTTCACGAGCCAAATGAATGGTGCCTGCCGATCGGAAAATTGGGTTTTCGGATTGCGCAAAGATTCCCACCTTCGGAAGCCAACTGTCAAGAGAGCCATCGTGAATCCAATCCGTGTATACCAATTACCCCCATTTGGGGGATGCCGATGGCCAAAAGCATCTCCAAAATTCAAGGAGTCATGAGAGGGTCGTGCTTGGGCTTAAGTGATATTTCGACTCTCTTAACATCTTCCGGATTCACGGCGCTTACTACTTCCCCGAGGTTTCTAGAAGTGATTTCAAAAGTGCCTGACAAAAATCATGCATTGATCCGGATCTGCCGAGGAAATGAGGGGGCGAGAGCTTGGATTGGGAATTGGGCGCGAGTGGAATCGATTCGGGATCAATCTATCTCTGAATTCCTTTTGACATTTCTTGATTCACACGATCACCTTTTCCGCTTCTCGTCGACGAACCAACTTTTCAAGTCATAGGTCCCGTTGTTTGGATATCTTCTTAAATGAGTTATACCGTCCACACCCTTGAACTCTTCTTGTAGATTTATTGTCGCTCTCCCGTTGATTTCATCCAATACAATCGAGCCTGTCGCTTTTTGATTACTAGGCCGAAGGCATGCGGAATATGCTGATTTCGGGTCTCTGAAATTCACATTCTCCCCAAGAATTTCGAGGCTTTCCTCATCATACACTTTTGATTCAAAGGGGCCTTCAGTGCCGTAAAGCGCGTAGAACTTATGCTTAATGAGCAAGATCGTTTTGGGAGAATCGTTGGTCATCAGGTGATTCCATTGCTTTGTGTGTGACTCCACCTCCACCCAGCGTGGAGACTGGACGCAGCTGACGCACACAAATGCAACTATCAACAGAATCGGAGGAACGCCTTTCATGGTTTAATTTGCAAACATTGATGTATCAATTTGACTGACAAATCTTTAGTGCTGCTTCGGAACTCCATCGACGATCCACTTCCTGATCTCATACGTCCCATTTTCAGGGCATTTCATCGCCCTTTTTGATCCGTTCGAATCCATGTCTTCCTCTTCTAGGTTGATGACTGCTTTTCTTTCCGTCGAATCCAACAGGATTGATCCACGCTTATCCTTGTCGGCGATCTTATCGCGGATACCGTAGATTTTATCAGCGTCGCTGAAAATGGCATCATCTTGAGATATGACGAATGCATTTTTAGGAAAGTTCTTCGATTCGAAAAAACCTTCCGGACTAACAGGAGTAGTTATTGTGTGAATTATTGTGACCGTAGTCTGAGCAGGCTGCCATGACGAGATTCCTTGCCAGTTGGTCGAATGGGATTCGATTTCCACCCAAGGTGAAGAACTGAACCCACAGCTTGATAAAGCACCAACCGATATCGCCGTGATGGCAAATGATAGGCTCATGATTCTGCGAAGGCTTGTTCGATGGACCGCAAGCCTTAAAAGTGAAAAACTCTCGCAGATTTTCATCCTAAAGTGTTCCTCATAAAAAAGTTTGATGCTTTGGTGTCCTTGCCATTTTCATGTCGTTCAGATGGATGAAGAGGCCGAGGATAGATGGAGCCATGAGACAACGCATGCATGAAATCACAGAGGTTGTCGCGCCCCAAAGGCCATACGTCATGACCGGGAGGCACTCAAGTTCAAATGAGGCTAGCCCCGAAAGCCTCCATTCTGATCCGATCGTTAGAACCCCTCCATGTCACCCTCTCCACTCCGCCGCCGAGCGGATCGGGCGGCGGCAGATCATGCCTTCGCAGACGATGACCTCGCCGGCTCCGGGGCTGTGGACAAACACCGCACGCGGGAGATACTGGGTTCGTAGTAGATCATCGAGATCTCCGGACGGGCTGCCGAAGAGTTCGATCTTCATGACTCCACGCTCCAGCAGATCAAGTGCGGAAAGCAGGACAGGCACGGAGAAGGGCTGGGTGGCGGCCACGCGGGCCTCGGCGCGGAGGATGGCCTCGGCGCGGGTGGCGAACTCCGGGCGATCGAGCAGGATGGCGAGCTTCAGCAGGTTCTCCGCCGCGACGTGGCCGGGGGAAGGTTCGGCTCCGTCGTAGTCCTCGCGCATCACCAGCAGGGTCTCTCCGGCGAGTTCGGTCTTCAGCACGTAGCCGCCGCGCGTGGCGTCCCAGAAGGCCTCGTCCATCGCCTGCTGAAGTTGCAGGGCCCAGTCGAGATGGGCGGCATCGCCATCGGCCGAATGCAGTTCGATGAGCGCGGAGATGAGGAAGGCATGGTCCGCCGGAAAGCCCGCGACGCCGCTGTTGCGACCGCGGTGGCTCCGGTAAAGTTGACCGTCGTCCCAGAGGTTTTCGCGGATGAATTCCATCGCGCGTCTCGCGGCGTCAAGGAGATCGGGCCGATTCAGCACACGGGCCCCGCGTGCAATGGCCGCGATCATCAGGCCGTTCCAGGCGGTCACGATCTTGTCGTCGCGATGCGGCAGCGGACGCTTCATTCTTGTCTCCAACAGGACTTCACTTGATCGCGAAAGGGACGCCTCGATCGCTTCCTCTGTCAGGTCGAAGCGCTCGGCCAGCGTCCGGTTTCCGAAGGCGCGATAGAGCGTATTGCGGCCGACCAGTTCCTCATGCGGATCACTTTCCGGACGTGCATTTCCTTCCGCCGTCACGCCATAGGCCGCGCAGAAGATCGCTGCTGCTGTTGGATCAAGAAGTCGATAAACCTCCTCCGCCTCCCAGGTCCAGAACGCGCCTTCCTTTTTCTCGTGATCGCCCGCGCGCTCGAAACTGTCCGCATCCTCGGCCGCATGAAAGGCCCCACCCGGATCACCCAGTTCGCCGATCACGTAATGGAAGATTTCCTCTGCCACCTCCCGGAACAGCGGTTCGCCGGTGGCCTGCCAGCCGTCGAGATAAACGTCGGCCAGTTGCGCCTGATCGTAGAGCATCTTCTCATAATGCGGCACGTGCCAGTAGCGGTCGACCGAGTAGCGATGAAAGCCGCCCGCCAGGTGGTCGCGGATTCCGCCCGCCGCCATGGCATGGAGCGTGCGTTCGACCATCTGCAGGCAGGCCGCGCCTTCCTCGGACTCCGGCCCGAACTTCTCCGATAAACGTAGTAGCAAGCGCGGCACAACCGGACGTGGAAACTTCGGAGCACCGCCCCAGCCGCCTTCGTGGGGATCGAACATGCTTTCACAGCGATCCATGAAATCGCCGAAAACCTTCGCCTCCGGAAGCCCCTGCATCACGGCCTCGGTGTCGGCCTCCTCGCGCAGGTGCTTCATCACCTTTTCCGCGCTGGCCAGCATTTTCGGGCGATCCTCCCTCCACAGCCGCCCTAGCTCGCCGCACAAGCGCATGAATCCTGCCCGACCGTATCGATCCTCCGGCGGAAAGTAGGTGCCGCCGACCACCGGCTTTCCGTCCGGCGTGAGCCACACGCTCATCGGCCAGCCACCCTGACCGCTGGTCGCCTGGATGAAGGCCATGTAGGTGGCATCGACATCCGGCCGCTCCTCGCGATCGACCTTCACGCACACGAAATGGCGGTTCATTTCCGCCGCGATGGTGGCGTTCTCGAACGACTCGCGCTCCATCACGTGGCACCAGTGGCAGGTCGAGTAGCCGACCGAAAGGAAGACCAGCTTGCCTTCCTGCTCCGCCTTCTGAAAGGCCGTCTCGCCCCAGGGCAGCCAGTCCACCGGGTTCTCCGCGTGCTGGAGCAGGTAGGGCGAGGTTTCATGGATCAGCGCGTTCGGCATGCCGCAGCTTCGGTCGGGTCCGGCTTCTGCCAAGTGTCAAAATCGGGATCGTTCGTTGAACGGTGCATCGTGCGGACCGGTTGCCCTGCTCCGGGAAATCGTCATGCTGGCACACCATGAGTTCCATTCGACGCCAACCCATCCCTGGGCGCCGGGGAGATCGTGCGGGCCTTTTCTCGATCCTGATCGGAATGCTCGCGACGGCTCCCATGACGACGCTTGCCCAGACGGTTCATGTTTCCCGGATGTGGCACAACCATCAGCCGATCTACTGGCCGGAGTGGAACAGCAATGGCGCGCAGACCAGCCGGATCCAGTATGCCTGGGACAGCATCGTCCTGAAGAACGGCCAGACCTACGGCACCGCATCCGGACATCCCGACAACAACCTCTCCGAGATCTTCAGCGTGGCCGACCGCGTGAACGCCTATCAGAGCGGTCCGCGCAACTCGCTGGCGAACCTCAGCAACAGTGCGGGCTTCTGCATGAGCTACTCCGGATCGCTCATCGACAACATCCGCAGCCTCGGTGGCACCAACCAGCTCGGCTATGGCAGCGGTTGGTGGAATGGCAACCGCGAGGCCAGGAACTGGCTCACCCCCGGCGGCAGCCGACGGATGGATCTGGTCGGCTTCACCTACCATCACTCGCTCGCCCCGCTGCTGCCGAAGTCGGTGTTCCGCAAGGAACTGCAGACCTTCAAGCAGGCATGGTGGAAGGCCTGGGGAGGAAACTCCGACCTCAGCGATCATTCGAAGGGCTACTTCCCGACCGAGATGGCCTTCACCAGCGAAATGATCGACGTGCTGGCCGACGAGGGCTACCAGTGGAGCATCGTGGCCAGCCATCATCTGAGCCGCACCTGTCCGACCTATCTCGATCG